>NZ_JBEOOX010000007.1:0-116717 GCF_040309565.1 Psychrobacter sp. 16-MNA-CIBAN-0192 | reverse complement strand
ATGTCAGATTGAGTAGTCATTGCTTATTCTCCGGTTAGTGGATTATAAGCAGTTACACACTTTTTAGGATAGGCTCGTTTTATCTACTTTAATTTCGAACAAAAAAGAGTAGCTAGAAGTCTAGCCACTCTTTTTTATTTAGTTTCTTTGCTTAATTGGATGCAATCAAATTTCCCGTAATATCAAGCGGTATCATATTGCCGACCACTTTTGGAAACGCAGTCACGCCATAAGTATATCTATCGATAATACCTGTCGCACGGAATTTTAACGTGGGCTTTTTAGTCACTGGGTCAGTTTCAACATTAGCCAGCGTGACTCTCACCGTCAATGGTTTGGTCTTTCCTAATACTGTAAAATTACCCGTCACGTTTGCTTCTTTATCATTAATCATGCTGACTTTTTTTGATACAAAGGTCATCGTAGGATATTGTGCAGTATTTAACAGCTCTTTTCGGCGCAAAAACGAGTTTCTTAACTTTCCGCCGGCATCTATACTATTGGTACTCACGACAAAATTAATAGTAGTGCTCGTTGGATCTTTTATATCATAATTAATAGTGCCATTAACCTTATTAAATTGACCTTCTACGGTGCCACTTCCTAAATACGCTACCTTAAAATCTACATTGGTTTTCGGTACATCTAGTTTCCATTTTTGCGGTGCAGCGGCACTGCTGATAACGGGCAGAGTGAGCAGCAAACAGCTACTTAAAGTAATAGCAAATAGAGGGCGGGCAAGTAACATCATAATAGTAATCCAAAAGCTAAGAGTGGGTACGCGCTGTTATCTCGCGTTTGTGGTTATCGTTGATCATTAATAGAAAAGCAGGCAAATGAGCCATCAGAAAAGTGAGTGGTTGCTATAAGTAGGTGAGCGGATTTATGAATAATCGCATATAACACTTTTAAAAACAATTGTTTATGATACCATTTTAAAGGTGATGAGCGGCAGTAATCAATGATAAGGGTATCCGCTTTTATCGTTACTTTAGACTGTCATTCCTGCCAATACCTATACTATCTATTGAGATGCGCTCATGTCGCTAATGTCCAGTTTTAAAGGCTTTGTAGGCGAGACCGTTATTAATCTTGCGACGTGGCTGATGCTTGATAAGCACACTTACCATCGGCTAAATAATATTACTCTACCGCTAGCGAATGGCGGTAGTACTCAGATTGATCATATTATCGTCTCTATTTATGGCATTTTCGTTATTGAAACCAAGCACTATAAAGGTTGGATATTTGGCAGTGAACGACAAGCGCAGTGGACGCAATCAATAATGGGTCGGAAATATAAATTCCAAAATCCATTACGTCAAAATTATCTCCATGTTAAAACCTTAGCCGAATTATTAGCGCTGGATATGCATTATTTTCATTCCATGATTGTTTTTATCGGTGAATGTGAGATTAAGACGGCTGATGAGCTGCCAAAAAACGTGATGAAAAGTGGCATGGTCACCTATATTAAGGACAAGCAAAATATATTGTTAACCGAAGCAGATGTTAAGTCGATTGTTGAGCAGATAGAAAACAATCGCTTTGCCAAATCGTGGCGTACCAATCGCCAGCATAAAGCGTATTTACAAAATAAACATGGTAATCAAGCGCTAAAAAATGAGCCTGTAAAAGCGTTAAAAGCACCGCCTATTGCTAAAACAAGTCCTACACTAAACCCAAAAGTTCCTATCGAAAATAGAGAAGTGCAGCGTTGGTCAGGTCAAACTGAAGTTGAAAAAATAAACTTACCAGTTATTCAATCCCGCTGCGATATAATGTATCTTACGCCATTCGCCGTTGTAGATGAGATACCGTTAAGTAACGTTAATCTTAATGGTTTTGAGCAACCTAAAAGTAATATTCCTGAGGCTGTATCGCCTGAAACTACAATGCCTAAATCTACCATTCCTAAAAGCAGCAGTTCTGAACCAGCTAATATAGTTAACACCGCTAACTATGTCTCATCTAATGTCTCATCCAATACATCTGATAGCGCCTCTAATACTCCTAGTTGCCCAAAATGTAATAGCGACATGGTTGAGCGTGTTGCCAAAAAAGGGGCGCGCCAAGGTCAAATGTTTTATGGCTGTATGCAGTTTCCTAAATGCTGGGGAATTGTGAATATTGGTTAGCCGATAACTATTAATTGGTTATCAAACAATAGCCTCTAATCCTTAATCGCACATATTTCTGAACGCACAATAAAGCGTTTGCCTTCTGGTATTTCTAGCGAAAAACTAGCACCGCGACCATTGACCACATCGATGGTTAAATCGGTATGTTGCCATAGCTTGTATTGGGCGGCTCCCATATAAAATGGGCAGCCTGCCAGCTCACCAACCAGTACATCTTGCCCGCCAATTTTAAATTCGCCTAAGGGATAACACATGGGAGAGCTACCATCACAGCAGCCGCCTGATTGATGAAACATCAACTCGCCATGTTTGGATTTTAGTAATTCAATCAGTTCTTTACAGGATTTTGTAGCAGCAATTTTCATGTCAATTTCCTTATAAACAATAAAATATAATGAATAAGCTATTTCGCTATTAAGAAAAAATGCAACCTACCAGATGATAAATTGCATTTATTAATTATATTTCAAGAAAAATTTTCTGACAGGTTAAGTTAGACTGCATAAGTTAGAAAAACCCCATCGCCTTATTACTATAAGAGACCAGCATGTTTTTAGTTTGTTGGTAATGACCCAGCATCATGAGATGGTTTTCGCGACCGATACCCGACTGTTTGTAACCGCCAAATGCCGCATGTGCTGGATAATGGTGGTAACAATTCGTCCACACACGCCCAGCTTTAATACCGCGTCCAAAGCGATAAGCACGTGTGCCATCACGTGTCCATACGCCAGCACCAAGACCATAAAGGGTATCGTTGGCAATGGTCATGGCTTCCTCATCATCTTTAAAAGTAGTGACGGCAAGTACGGGTCCAAAGATTTCTTCTTGGAACACACGCATATCATTGGTGCCCTCAAAGATAGTCGGCTGCACATAATAGCCATCTCCAATGTCGCCCTCATGTTTGGCTTGTTCGCCACCAACCAATACTTTTGCGCCTTCTTTTTTACCAATATCGAGATATGAGAGGATTTTTTCTAACTGATCGGAGCTGGCTTGTGCGCCAACCATAGTGTCGGTATCGAGTGGATTACCCAATTTAATGGCTTCTACGCGCGCGATACAGCGTTTGATAAATTCGTCATAGATACTTTCGTGTACTAAGGCACGTGACGGACAAGTACATACTTCGCCTTGGTTAAAGGCAAACATCAATAAGCCTTCAATGGCTTTATCCAAGAAATCGTCATCTTCATCCATGATATCGGCAAAGAAAATATTCGGACTTTTACCACCCAATTCTAGCGTCACAGGAATGATGTTTTCACTGGCGTATTGCATAATCAAGCGACCAGTTGTCGTTTCACCAGTAAAAGCAATTTTATTAATACGCGGGTTCGAGGCAAGCGGTTTTCCCGCTTCAACGCCAAAACCATTAACGACGTTAAGCACGCCTTTAGGCAAAATATCCGCCGCACCAATGATATCTAACATATATAAGATAGAAGCAGGGGTTTGCTCAGCAGGCTTGAGAATGACGCAGTTTCCAGCAGCAAGGGCAGGGGCAAGTTTCCACATTGCCATTAAAATTGGAAAGTTCCACGGGATAATTTGCCCAACGACGCCAAGTGGTTCATGGAAATGATATGCCACCGTATCTTCATCAATTTGGCTGATACCGCCTTCTTGCGCCCGCAGAGCACCCGCAAAATAACGTAAATGGTCAACGGCTAGAGGAATGTCAGCAGCAAGAGTTTCGCGCACTGGTTTGCCATTCTCATAGCATTCAGCAATAGCAATATTTTCTATGTTAGCTTCGATACTATCAGCAAGTTTGAGTAAGGTATTTGAGCGCTCAGTAACGCTCGTTTTCCCCCAAGCGTCCTTTGCCGCATGCGCTGCATCTAGAGCTATTTCGATATCTGCGGCTTTAGAGCGAGCCACTTGACAGATAATTTTGCCATCAATCGGGCTTGGATTATCAAAGTATTCACCGTCAACGGGCGCAACCCATTCGCCATTGATAAAGTTATCGTATTTTTTACGAAATTGTACCGGACTATTTTCAGTATTTGGATAAGCGTATAACATGAACCACTCCTTGTTTTGTTATCTGCCTCGCTAATGAACGGAGACAACGTTTGATCTTCCTGATCGTATTACTGTCTTTACAAGCTCACTCTATCCTACTGAGCTTTTGTCCGGACTGATAGCTACTTTTAATAGTAGTTTGTAGCAATTTATATAACGTTAAGTTATATCTCGATATGGCGTTAAAGTCGTTTGCAATGGCAAGCGAGCTGTTATAATTGTTCCTAAATATTTTTAACGGCTATCGTTATTTATCTCATTTTTTCTCTTCTTATATTACTGGTTGGTTTGGATATATGCGTCAATCTTCTGCTCTTGATATTCTAAAAACAGGTCAAAACGTCTTTTTGACGGGTTCAGCAGGTTCAGGCAAGACCTATACCCTTAACCAATATATTAACTATCTGCGCGCGCGCCGTGTACCCGTTGCTGTCACCGCAAGTACGGGTATTGCTGCAACCCATATGAATGGCACGACCATTCATAGCTGGTCGGGTATTGGTATTAAAGATGAATTGTCAGAGCGTGATTTGACCAATTTGGCACGCAAGCAGTTTTTAGCCGATAGGCTAAAAGACACTGCGGTACTGGTTATTGATGAAATATCGATGCTCCATGCTAAGCAGCTAAATGTCGTTAATGAAGTACTTAAACACGTGCGTAAAAGTCCGCTAGCGTTCGGTGGGATTCAAGTGGTGGTTGCTGGCGATTTTTTTCAGTTGCCACCGATTGGCAGTCGCGGTGAGAGTAATCGCGAGAAGTTTGCCTTTATGTCGCAAGCATGGCTCGATGCTGGCTTTCACATTTGTTATCTGAGTGAGCAACATCGTCAGGTGAGCGAAGAGGCGAACGGCGGGATTGATTTGGACGATATTTTGAACCAAATTCGCCGTCAAGAAGTCAGCTTTGAATCGATTGCCGCCCTTGAAAATACCTTTAATCAAGATATTGATATCAAACGTACGCGCCTATATACCCATAATCTCAACGTCAATAAAATCAATGATAAAGAGCTTGCTGATTTAAAAGGTGAGACGATGCGCTTTGATGCCACTTTGAACGGTGACCCTAAACTGGTTGAGACTCTAAAAAAGACCGTGCGTACCCAAGACGAACTCATCTTAAAAATTGGCGCAAAAGTGATGTTTATCAAAAATAATACTGAGCTTGGCGTTTCTAACGGTACGATGGGCGAATTGGTTGGCTTTGCTGCGGTAAAAGTAGAAGACGATAGCAGTAAGAGTGATGCACTCATTGATGATGACGCAAACACAGACAGTAAGTCTAAAGCAAAAGCTGATAAGAAAGAAAAGTCAAAAGAGAAGAATAAAGTAGCAACTACCAAAAAAATGCCAGTGGTTAGATTAAATACAGGGCGTGAAGTAGTTGCTGAACCAGAAGAGTGGATTATTGAAGATGAGCACGGCGAGGTGCTGGCAAGTTATGAGCAAGTGCCACTGTGTTTGGCATGGGCGATTACCATTCATAAATCACAAGGCATGACCCTTGATGCTGCTGAGATTGATTTATCACGCACCTTTGAGCTGGGGCAAGGCTATGTGGCGCTGTCACGGCTTAAATCGCTGGCGGGCTTACAGCTGCTCGGTATGAATGAGATGAGCTTACAGTTAGACCCACTGGCACGCGGTGCGGATAAGCGCTTTTTGGTGCTTTCTGATGAAGCTGATGCTAATTATGCCATGCTTGATGAAAAAAGTATGAAGCAAGAACATGATAACTTTATCCTGAAATCAGGCGGCACATTAAGCAAATCCGTCATTGATGCGTATGCCAGCTTACAAAAAAAGCGCCGCGAACAGCAATTGGCTCAGCAAAACAAAAAGCAGAAATTGGGCAATCAAATCGCTGATAAATCTGCCAGTACCTTACTTGCCACGCGGTTGTTATTAGAAGAAAGCCTGAGCATTGCGGAGATTGCTGAAGCGCGTGGACTTGCACAATCGACCATTATGCGCCATATTAGTGATCTTAAACGCCAAGATCTTAGCCTTGCTTGCGATCATTTGCGCCCTGATGCAGAAGTAATGACGGCTGTTGGTAATGCGTATGTGGCGATTAAAGTCGCAAACAACCCCAATGACTTTGCGGATGATGGCAATATTAAAATCAAGCCCATCTATGAGCATCTAAAACAAACGCTGGATTACAACGCCATACGTCTGGCACTTATTTTTATCACTCCTTAATACCACTTTTTAAATAGCGATAAAAATATGGCATGCTACAGTAAATGCTATAAACCACACATAGTGACTAAGAATTTATAAGCATGTTGCTATCAGCATGCTTAACCTCTTGCTCTTATCTCTCATATGCCGCCCGCATACCCTAATCTCCACATGGATAGTGATACTTTTTTATGCCTGATTTTTCTAGCGCCAAATATTGCCTGACTTCCGATTTTGCGGTTGCGACCGCTTTTCATGCCAATAGCGACCATATTCAGCCGCTCAGAGTAGCGATTAATGGCTTTGGGCGCATAGGACGCAATGTGCTGCGCGCCCTGCTAGAGCGCTTTGAAGTGCTCGGACGGGCGATTCATGTGGTGGCAATTAACGACTTAGCGCCTGCTGATATTTTATTGCATTTATTAAAGTTTGATAGTACTCATGGTCGCTTGAGTCGGCTTGGAGTGAATGCAGAATTGATGGTTAATGGTATTGATGAGACCAGCGAGACGCAGCTGTGTTTAACCAAAAATGATTATACCTACTGTATCCGTATGCTCTCAGAAGCCGATCCTAAAAACCTACCATGGCAAGAGCTTGGTATTGATATGGTGTTAGAGTGTACTGGTTATTTCCGCTCTTACGAGCAGGCACATACGCATATTGACGCCGGTGCACATCAGGTTATTATTGGTGCTGCGCCCTTTGATACGGTCGATGCTTGTATTGTAATGGGCGTTAATAGTGACGAATTAACCACGAATTTGCCTATTATTTCCAGTGTCTCTTGTACCACACAAGCATTAGTACCGCTGATTGATGCGCTAGATAAAGCCTTTGGCGTCGAGTCAGCGATGATGACGGAAATACATGCAGTGACCGCTGACCAAACCGTGCTAGACCAAGCCCACCGCGACCCAAGACGGGCGCGCGCATCGGGCTATAATATTATCCCAACCACCTCGAGCAGTATTGCCGCCACCGAGCGCGTCTTGCCCGCCATGATTGGTAAAATCAATGGGCATTCTATTCGCGTTCCGACTATTAACGTGGCTGCCATTGATGTCAACTTTGTATTTACTACCTCAGGTGTCACCATTGAAGATATTAGAAATGTATTAAAGACTGCCAGTAACGGTTATTTACATAACATCATGGCATATACTGACGAGCCGCTGGTATCGAGCGATTTTATCCATCAACCTCAGTCACTTATTATTGATGGCGCCCAGCTCATGCAAGTGGGCAATCAGTATAAAGTATTTGCTTGGTATGATAATGAGTGGGGCTATGCCAATCGTCTGCTCGATATGTGCTTGCAGCTGGCATCTAATACCCCTATTTCTCGTAAATTATTGACTGCTGAATCGGCTTAAATAAAAATATTTCATTTTTTTTATCAAAGGTCTTGTATTCTGCTCATTTCTCTATATAATGATGCACCAATGGAGACGTGGCAGAGCGGTTGAATGCACCGGTCTTGAAAACCGACAAGGGTTCATAGCCCTTCGAGAGTTCGAATCTCTCCGTCTCCGCCAAATTGAAAAAAGTAGTTAAAAATAAAAAATCCCCAGTCATATTTTGATTGGGGATTTTTTTATGCCTAATTAAATTATAATTACAAAAATAACTATAAAGAACCAATATGGCTTAACAGTACAGTTGCCAATGACTAAAATATTGTTTATTCTCTCAGGCTTTGAGTAATATCATTTGAGGCAAGAATATTGAAAAAATTAGCTTTGTACTTGGTAGTAGGCGCAACCCTTCTAGGCTGTGGTAGTGACGACTCTAGACCGGGCGTTATGCCAGGGTTACCGTCTGGCGGCACAGGTCAACCGACCACTCCCAACCAAGGCGGCTCGACGCCCAATCAGCCACCGACTGACTCAAATACACCACCTGCATTTCCTGATGGAACGCAAACAGAAGCCAAATTGCTTTCTGGTATCTATAGTGGAACCTCTACAGATGTGACCGGTAAATCATATGTATTAAATGGCTTAGTTGATGATAATGAGAACTTGTGGTTTATCCATGCTAATAGCGATAAAGGTGATATTTTAGGATTTACTAACAGTAATACGAATATCAGAGGTAGTAACGGCAGCTTTACCGTTAAAGGGGTGGAATACTCTTATGAAGACCGAATAGCGAATCCTATCACTATAGAGGGTGACTATACCACTGCAAATATGGTAATAGGTAAGACCTACGATAACTTGCCAAACGCAACAAATTATAGCGTAAAGTATAATGAAAAATTATCTAGCCAAAAGCAGAGTTTGAGTATGCTAGATAGTAAAACTTTCATGGGCGATACCTATATGACTGATGATGACGGTAAGGCGCGTGGAACGGTCGTTTTTTCTAATAAAGGTAGTTTTATTGGTCAAGTTGAACGCTGCAAAATGTCAGGTAACCTAACACTTGCAGGCTCTGGTCGTTATTTTAAAGCAAGTGTTAAGTTTGCTAGCAGTGATTGTCTTGCGAATGGTGAAACTCACACAGGTGTTGCGCTTATAAACGAAGACGGTGGGCTTATCTTATTAGGCACCAATGGCGCTAAAAATAGAGGTATCTTTTTTGATGGTGATCTAAAATAAATATTTGCTACTTATTAAAATATTAAAATTATTAATGTTTTAATAAAAAAGCCCCAATCATTCTCTGATTGGGGCTTTTATTTTATGTGTCTTAAACGCAATTATACGCGCCTAAACCCAATCATTTAACATCAACAGACTGAGGGGTAAATACGATTTTTTCTCCATCGCTCAGCTCCATCACCCCTTCATCAATAACAATCGTGACATCTTGGGCGTTTTTAATAGCGCGCATCACATTGACGTCTTTAATGCTGGACTCAATGATGATAATGCTGGACTGATCCGTAGCGATAGGCGGGTTAAATGCGCTAAGCGGCACATCAAAACGCTTACCGTTAGTAAGCTTAGCATCTTGCATTAGCAGCGTGCCCTGAAAGCTTCGGATGGGCACTGCGCCCTCATTAGACAGTACAAACTGTAGTTTGACTTGGTTTAGACTATCATCAGTGCTGGCTTTGACAGGAAGTAGGGCAATGGCGTAATGTTGCTTGTCCGCTATGTCAGAGGTAACCATAGGGCTTTTCTTACCGGTTGGGTTGTTTGGATGTAAGCGCTCATACTCTCGCTGTTGTATCAAGGCCTGCTTGATAGTGATGCGCGGCATAGCCCCCGATTCGTACGCTTCACTCAGCTTCATACGCAGCATATAGCGACTTAATAATTGCTGATCAGATACGGGCAATTGCTCAAAAGTAGCACCCAGTTTTTTTTGCCATTGATTGGAGTCGGTCGGGATGCTTTGTTGATTGGGATCGGTTTGGGTTCCTGAACACCCTATCATTAATGGCGTTATTATCATAAGCGGCATCATTAATGACAGTCGTACCAGCAATTGACGCGAGGTATGCTGATAATATTGCGCTTTAGCATATTTTAATGAGATAAATGGCTGTATATTTATATGCTTATCGGTGGATAACAGCTCTTTTAACCTGAAAAACATAATCGACCTCCTTTTCAATGCTCATTATGTACTGTCAATTATTGATAATGGCAACACTACTTAATAAATTAACGAAGTATCAATCATTGTAATGAATATACCTTGTTTATATAAGAATATCAGATAAAAGAGTGCTGGCAATGAAAAACGAGAGTTGTTGCGTCAGGCTGGATGCATAGTGATAAGCACTATTATTTATAGGGTTATTTATCTTGTAGCTTGGTTAATGGCTGAGTTATGTGCTGATTATGCGTTACCACAATAGCCTCATCAATAATACGTTGACTGACACCATTTTTGCGTAATGTTTCAATAAATACTTCATCATGCGCTAGCGTATAGTCCTGATGATCGCGGTCAAGCCCTTGGCGAATGTAGAGCCGTATCAGCCCTTGAATACGCTTAAAACCAAGCTCCTCTGAGGTTGCGCCTAGTAGCTCAATCATCTCCTCTGACAGGCGAATACTAATAGGGCGCATGATTTTTTGTGGATGATCTGAGAACTTATTTTTGATGCGTACAGGTATCATAATAAACCATTCTTTATAGTAAATAGGAAGTCAGGGTGTAGACGAGAGTCGGTTATACTTACCATACAGTAAAGCGCGGTAAAATAGAATGCTAAGGCATGAATCAAGTAGCGACTGGTGTAGAGAGTCGTCAAAATAACCGCTAAATGGTAAAATAATCAACCATAAAAAAACCTTCACCGTTAAAAGTGAAGGTCTCTTTGAATATGGCTCCTCAACCTGGGCTCGAACCAGGGACACACGGATTAACAGTCCGACGCTCTACCAACTGAGCTATTGAGGAATAGAATGTCATAACTTGCATGATTGGAATAACGTAGTCGTTATTTTAAATATGCTACAAACTCTCTAACAGTGTTTGCGTTATGTGGGAGGTATTCTAGCCAAGGTTTTGATAACTGTCAACCCTAATGACCAATTTATTATAAAATTTAAGGTATTGTATCAAAGTTCCTTTTTTCTTTAAGGGTCAGCCCTATTACTAAGGCTAAATAATCCTAAGAATATATAAAATAGCTATTAGTATAAATAGGGGTTATTAGATATTTTTGCCACTATGTTTATTTGGAGATGAGCGGTTATTTGACCTCTAAGTACGATTACTGTTGTTAGCTTTACTATTAGCGGTGCGCTTGTTGTTGACAGGGCTAAACTGTGAATCTACTAAGGCTTCAGTTAAGGCATTCATGTCGCCACCACCTGCCAGTCCAAGCTCACCCAACAAGTGATCAATGAGCGGTGCTTGACTGCGATAACGTAAGGCGGAGCTGACCATATCATCGGCTAATGAATTACTGGATGAGCCATTGCCTGTAGTATCTGCTGTAACGCCATTTGCTGCTGGTCCACCCAGCATGCCTGCGCCATTGCCACCAACCTGTAATATTTTAATACCGTCAATGTTTTGAATAGGCTTGACCGATTCGGCGATGATTGAGGGTAGGCGCTCAAGCAAGGCAATACGAATTTGCATGTCGATTTGATCAGATGACAGCATATTTGCCGCTTTATTGAGTGCTTCTTGTCCTTCGGCTTTCACGCGGTATTTTTCGGCTGTTGCATGGGCAATGACCAGTTGTGCATCTGCCTCACCTTGTGCAATTAAACGCTGCTTATCTGCTGCTGCTTGGGCTTCAATGCGCACCGCTTCCGCTCTATCAGCAGCGGCTTGTTTTTCAGCTTGGGCAGCGACTTTGATTTCAATGGCATCTATTTCGGCTTCTTCTGAGGCTTTAATCAAGCGTACGGCTTTGGCGCGCTCAGCAATCTCACGTTCACGCACGGTGGTGACGTTTTCTGCCTGTTGGACGGCAAGGGCACGGGCTTTATCGGCTTCGGCTTTTGCCATCGACTCTGCCCGTGATTTTTCAGCGACGGCAATTTGTCGTTCTTGTTCTGATAGTTCAAGTGATTTTTGGCGTTCGATGTTGGCTTGCTCAACTGCTTGCTCTTTCATGATATTTTGATTTTTGGTATCACGGTCAGCATTGATACGTTGCAGGTCGATTTCGCGTTGCGCTGAGATTTTGGCTGCTTCAGCTTCACGCTGCTTGATGCTCTCTTCGGTTGCGATATTAGAGGCTTGTTCAGCGCGGCGAATAGAGATTTCACGCTCCTGCTCAAGCTTGGCATACTCTTCTTCCCGAACGATATTAATACGGCTACGTTCGGCTTCTAGGTTTTTGGTTTTAATCGCCAAATCTGTTTCTTGCTCAATATCATTACGTAGCTTTAAGCGCTCTTGAATGGTTTTGGTCAGACGCGTCATACCCTCAGCATCAAAAGCGTTTTGGGGATTAAAGTATTCAAACTTAGTCTGATCAAGTCCCGTCAGTGAAACTGTTTCTAGCTCCAGACCATTTTTAGCCAAATCCTCTGATACGGCACGCTGCACGCGCTGCACAAAGTCCACTCGCTTTTCATGCAGCTCTTCCATTTGCATTTCAGCAGCAACGGCACGTAGGGCATCAACGAATTTACCTTCGACCAGCTCTTTTAGCTCACTGGGTGCCATGGTTTTCATACCTAAGGTTTGCGCGGCGGTGGCTATCGACTCTTTTAGCGGGCTGACACGCACATAAAACTCGGCTTTGACATCGACGCGCATCCTATCTTTGGTAATCAAGGCTTCAGTATCAGCGCGACGCACTTCTAAGCGTAGGGTATTCATATTGACCGGAATAACTTCATGCAATACCGGCAGCACAAACGCGCCACCGTTCAAAATAACGCTTTCGCCGCCCATACCCGTCCGCACAAAAGACACCTCTTTACTGGCGCGAGTGTAGAGCCGTGTGAAAATAAAGCCAATAATAAGCAAGGCAACGACAATAACCCCTGCGATAACGAGCCAATAAATTAAGGTATCCATAGCAATCCTATAAATGTGTCAGTATGAGTATTTAAATCAGTATGAGAAAGGGAGTATTGCGTATTATTGTTATTTGGAATGAGTTTTTTTGAATGTCTTAAGGTTTTGAATATTTTAAGGGTTATTAAAAATTATAATTTTTTGACCAAGTAATGCCCGCTGGCTTTTTTGGTAATAATGAGCACATCTGCAGCCGTAATAGTGATAGTAGGGTTATTAATATCACTGGCAATGGGTAACGATACCCGACTGCTGGCAAAGTTATCAGCGACAAAAGCAGGGTCAGGCTCAACCATGACGTAATGCGTTTGCCCGTGCTCGTCAGTGAGCTTGGCTTGAGCTGGCTGCCCGATACTGGCATAGCCTAAAATAATACGCGCCTGTCGTCCGACCAATGAGTCGGCACTGACCGCGCTACTTTCATCTTTGGGTAAGATAGGATACAGCACACTTGCAATGATTTTGAGTAAGGGAAAGCTAATAACCAGCGCATCAAGGCTGGCAAGCCAAGGTGATATAAAGCTGCCTAATACCGCAAATGCCAGTTGCTGAATCACAAAGCCTGAAATACAAAAGCTGGCAATCAACACAATGAGTAATATCATCGTGGGAATACGACCGACATACAGCCAGTCAAGCGCTTTTAATCCTAAGCTGATATCAGCATCTGCAGTCATGTTGACATTGCTATCGAAATCCGCATCGGCTAATGCATCAGGCAAGAGATTATCTAAAAAGCCGCTGATGCCACCAAAGAAAAATCCCAGTAGCTCAACGACCAGTAAAATAAGCAAAACTAAAGCAGCAATGGCAAAAGGCGCAAAAGCTGAGGTATTTAAAAGTTCCCACATTAGCGTATCTAAACAAAGTTATTAATGAAATTGACCCTAGTGTAACGTAATGGTTATCAGAAAACACGATAAATGTTGTCAAAAAAAGAGGGTTTCTTCATTATGATATAGCGCTGCTATTAAAAATATAGAATAAACTCAGCACCAATATAAATAGGCATATAAAAGTAACAGCCATAAAAAAACCCTCATCAAAGAGATGAGGGTTTTGGCAAATGCCATAATCGAATCAAAAGGGATTCAAATATTTACTACTAGAATGTGGCTCCTCAACCTGGGCTCGAACCAGGGACACACGGATTAACAGTCCGACGCTCTACCAACTGAGCTATTGAGGAATAAGCGGTAAGGGTTAGTATCTTACTGCGAGCTTAGAATAAACGCTTTCGAGTTCATCCTAAGTGGGGCGTATTCTAGCAAAGATAAAAAATTCGTCAAGCTTTATTTTGAAATTTTTAATAAAAACTATGAAATAGCGTATATTTAGTCATTATTTTACGATAAAAAAGCAAAATACATAAAAAGACGTCCAATTTTGGACGTCTTTTCTTATTTTTCACAGAGCTGGTAGTAGCTTTACCTTGTGCTTATGCGACAACATCTAGCTCAGCAACGGCTTTTTCGATACGTGATAACGCGTCTTTTAAAGTCGCTTCATCGGTCGCGTAAGAGATACGCATATGACCGCCAAGACCGAACGCATCACCAGGTACGACAGCAACGCCAACTTTTTCAAGTAACCATGCTGAGAATTCAGTACAAGACTTTAGACCAGCGGCTTTAATTAATGGCACGATATTTGGATATACGTAGAACGCACCATCTGGACGCAAGCAAGTGATACCTTTAATCGCATTTAAGCCATCAACAACGAGGTCACAACGTTGCTCAAAAGCGGCAATCATTGGCTCTAGGACGCTTTGATCACCACTGATAGCCGCTTCAGCCGCCACTTGGCTGATTGAGGTTGGGCAAGAGGTTGATTGACCTTGTACTTTTTTCATCGCGCCAATCAATTTTGCTGGACCGCCCGCATAACCGATACGCCAGCCCGTCATAGCATACGCTTTTGACACGCCATTTAGAATAATGGCGCGTTCTTTTAGCTCAGGCGCTGCATTTAAGATGTTGTAGAATTTGTCACTAGTCCAGCGAATGTGCTCATACATGTCATCTGATGCAACATAAACTTGTGGATGCTTTTTGAGCACTTCAGCAAGGGCTTTTAGCTCATCTAAACTATAAATCATACCCGTTGGGTTAGAAGGGCTGTTAAGTACCAATAGTTTGGTTTTTTCAGTGATAGCGACTTCTAATTGCTCTGGGGTGATTTTAAAGTCTTGTTCAGCAGGACATTTAACGATAACTGGTACGCCTTCAGCCATAATGACCATATCAGGATAGCTGACCCAATATGGCGCAGGAATAATGACTTCATCACCTTGGTTAATAAAGGCTTGCGCCAAGTTAAAGAACGACTGCTTACCACCAACAGAAACCAAAATCTCATTCGGTGCATAGCTGATGTCGTTATCGCGTTTGAACTTCTCAATAATGGCTTTTTTAAGTGAAGGTGTGCCGTCAACAGCGGTATATTTGGTAAAGCCTTCATTAATCGCTTTAATCGCGGCTTGTTTCACATGTTCTGGGGTATCAAAGTCCGGCTCACCGGCACCTAAACCGATGATGTCTTTACCCGCTGCTTTAAGCTCTGCGGCTTTACTGGTAATGGCAAGCGTTGGTGAAGGTTTAATGCTGTTGACGCGGTCAGACAATTGCAGTTCGCTCATTGGAAATCCTTGTAGTTTTTGCTTGAGTTTTAAGTACATCAATACCAGTGATAACAGAACTATCAACGGTTTATGTACAGTGAGAATAGGCGGTATAAGAATGATAGTCGGTGTTAAGTCGCTAAGCTTAGCGCTCTAAAATTTGGTTTATCGCATTGTAACATGACAATACAACACTGTCTTAAGCACACTTTAACGGAAAGTATAAAAAATATAGAAAGTGACAAACATAGAAGTGACAATGCTGTATTCCAGTTGGTATTAAAAATTTGATAATGAAATTGATAGTATTTAAAAAAGAGACAGATGAATTTTTTATACTAAATAACTAAATACTTACGCACACTAAATAAAATCCTAAATAGGCGCTAACCTAAATCTGTGCTATCTTAAATAGCGCACCAACCATGGATGTTTATAATAGTAAGGATTGCTATGCCTCAAGATAATACCTCTTCAACTGCCAAAAAAGCCCCCTTAAATCACGAACTATATATGTCGATACTGATGACGCCTGATATGGCAAACTTCATTGGTAATGTACATGGTGGTGATTTGCTTAAGATGCTTGACCAAGTTGCCTATGCTTGCGCCAGCCGGTACAGTGGTAGCTATGTCGTTACCTTATCAGTCGACCAAGTGATGTTCCTTGAGCCAATTTACGTCGGTGAGCTGGTTACTTTTGCTGCCAGCGTCAATTATGTTGGCAGAACATCGATGGAAATTGGTATTCGCGTTGAGGCTGAAGACGTACGTGCACGTACCATTCGCCATACCAACAGCTGTTATTTTACAATGGTAGCGGTTGATGATAATGGCAAACCGACGCCAATTCCGCCGTTGAATATCAAGAATCCATTGCAACAATGTCGCTTTGATGCCGCTTTAGAGCGCAAACGTATGCATCAAGAAGGGGCAAACCGTCCAAGCTGTGATATTTCCTTACTCACTGATAGCGATGATTGTGAAGATACCAGTCAATAAAGTCTAAGTAATAGTAATAAGCTCTAATTAATAAATGATAAATTCTAAATAGGCTATACAGCGACTCACGAAACAGTTATTGATAATTAGCGACTGCTATCTTAAGCTAAAACATCTGTAACCAATGAGCAGGCACAGATAATAATGCTGTGGTACATATTACCGTTCACAGTAGTTGTCGTAATTGCGCTGTAAGAGTGAGTCGATATGAGCCTAAAACCATCTATTGCTAAGCCCAATACCCAGCTAACCGCTCATCATCAAGCACGAAATGTGCCTCGTGCGCGCGGTGCAGCCATGTCTCCTATATCTAACATCAATGATAATTCTGATAGCGTGAACACATTTAGTAGTCCCTCTACTGAAGAAAATAAAAAACATTCAAGCTCACTTACTACGGTATTAATCGCTGTCGGGGCAAACTTACTGATTGCCATTGCCAAAACAGTGGGTGCTGTGATGACGGGTTCTGCATCCATGATTGCAGAAGCGGCTCACTCTTGGGCAGATGCGGGTAACGGTACCTTATTAATTGTCGCTGAAAAAAAATCAGTGAAACCTGCCGATAGAAGTCATCCGTTAGGATATGGCAAAGAGTCCTATGTGTGGTCGATGATAGCGGCATTTGGCGTGTTTATGGCAGGGGCGATTGTCTCTATTTATACAGGCGTGACAGAGTGGAATGCGGCTGAGACTGATACCGACTATACGATTGGTTTTGTTATCTTAGCGGTCGCCTTTGTCCTTGAAGGCATCTCATTATTGCAAGCTTATAGAGAAAGCAAAAAGCATGGCGAAGCGCTTAATGTTAGTGCCCTTGGCTATGTGATTGATACTTCTAACCCGACCTTGCGTGGGGTATTTTTTGAAGACTTAGCGGCGGTTATTGGTTTAGTGATTGCGGCTGCTGCGATGGGTATGCATGCTTATACTGGCGAGCCATTTTGGGATGCCCTAGGTTCTATTGTCGTTGGAATATTGCTAGGTGGCGTTGCGATATTTCTTATCAGTCGTAACCGTGATTTTTTAGTTGGGCATAAAGTGACGGATAAAATGCACCATTATGTGTTGGGTGAGTTGCTAGCACATGCCGATATTGAAAGCGTGTCATACCTGCATTTAGAGTGGGTAGGACCCAAAAAGATATTTATGGTAGCAGCGGTCGATATTACTGGTAACCAACAAGAAAACGATGTTGCTCAAAAATTTGAAGATATCGAAAATCAATTCCGCGCCAATCCAATATTTCAAGAAGCTATTTTAACATTATCAGTGCCTAATGCTCCGGTGTTGAAGTTTAAAAGGTGATAGCCCATTAAAAATAAAGATTTGAACGCTTATTTTTTTAAATGGCTATTTTCAAAGATTATGAACTAAAAACAAGCCATAAAAAAAGGTCACCAACTAGTTATTACTAATCGGTGACTTTTTTAATTGCTATGTGCTGTTTACTTAAAATAGAACTTACTTAAGACAGAGCTTATTTTTTTGGCGCATTCGCACCAATAAACCATGCGTCTTTATCCACGATACGGCTTACTTCAGTTAATAAGTCAGCGGTGTCTTCATCACCAGCATCACCAGCAGTATCAATGCCTTCACGTAATGATGCCGCAATAGTTTTATAACGATTGGTCAGTTCACGAACATGCTGCTCAACTTCAGTGATATCAGTAGGATACGTCTCTAAGATAGAGTCCTCAACCACGCGTTTAGAGATACCATTTGCTTTGCCGCCAAGGATAACAATGCGCTCAGCAACTGTATCATAAGCTTCAGTCAAACGCGCATGAGTGTCATCTAATAACTGATGCACACCAATAAAGCCAGTACCTTGCAGATTCCAATGACACTGCTTGCTATCCATACTTAAATCGATCAGATTTGCTAGGTTAGCGTTTAACAAATCAATCATTTTTTGGGCAGTTGCATCATCAATACCACTAGCGAAACGTTCTCTCATGTTCTACTCCATTATTTTATTTTAATAAGTTTAGATTTCTAATAAATGTCTATTGTTAACAGTGCTTTAAATTTTTATTTATCTCAATTGTGAATGACTGCTTGTAAATTCAGTATCGATAATAGCACCTTAAATAACAGATGAAACCCCTAAGATTTAGGCTTTATACAGTGGTCGTGTAATGAGTGTGTTAATCATGAAAAGCTTTGTAAGTATAATGCTTAAAACGGGCGAGTTGATAACAATTGGCGCACAAGTAAGCCCCTTCTAAGAAAGCTTAAAAGGGGCTGATTTAAAAAATAAAGCTAGCTAATATTCGAGATATTTAGTCAAAAAGCATAATCGAGATTAATCTTTAGGTCTAATGCCTTTTTCTGCAAATTTATCAAACAATTGCTGCTGGGTTAGGTTCACCGTATCATTGGCAAAAGCATAATACTCAGGCTTTTTATCAATAAAAATCTGGCTCTCAAAGGTCAAGTCAGGATTGTCTTGGAACAGTCCAAGCGACAGTACATAAGTCTCAGAAGCGAGCTGATGATAATATAAATTAGTGCCGCATTTATGACAAAATGCACGCTCTGCCCATGCTGATGATGGGTAGACAGTCATAGAGTCTTCACCTTGGATGTCAGGTTTTGACAGGCTGTGTATCGCCATCAATGGTCCGCTGCCCCAACGGCGACACATCGTACAGTGACACGCTTCAAAGGTATTGATATCTTCTAATTCAATCGTCACGTTACCGCACAGACAATGACCTTTCATAACTCATTCCTTGATTAATTGTCATTGAACTATACCTGATTTGGGCGTTTTTTATTGCGTGTTTTTGTGCGTTTAACTGGTCTGAATCTATCATGAATATAGGTGGATTTAAGCGGACAAATAACCTTTAAAAATAGTCATTTAACCCCATATTATGACAAACGTTACCTTTTATAACCGTTTATAATTTTCTATAAATATCAGGAAGACAGCCGTATGCGTATGCCCGAACCGCGCTCGTCGCGTCAGTTAAATCAGTTAGCCACCCAGCTGCAAGGCGAAGCTGAAATTAGTGGTGTGAATGCGTCTGGCACGCAAATAGCCAGTCGCGCCTTTGAGATGGTCACAGAGTTTGAGCCCGCAGGCGATCAGCCGCAAGCGATTGCAAAATTAGTCAAAGGTATTAATGCGGGCATGGACGAGCAATTGCTGCTTGGAGTGACGGGCTCTGGTAAGACCTATACCATGGCAAAGGTCATCGCTGAAACGCAGCGTCCAACCATTATTATGGCGCATAATAAAACGCTTGCCGCGCAGTTATATGGCGAGTTTAAAGCGTTTTTCCCAAATAATGCGGTTGAGTACTTTGTCAGCTACTACGACTATTATCAGCCAGAAGCTTATGTGGCGGCGAGCGATACATTTATTGAAAAAGACAGCGCGATTAACGATCATATTGACCAAATGCGCCTGTCAGCGACGCGTGCCTTATTAGAGCGCCGTGATGCGATTATTGTGGCGTCGGTATCCTGTATTTATGGTTTGGGCGATCCTGAAAGTTATCTAAAAATGTTGCTACATATTGTGGTGGGCGATAAAGTTGACCGTACCGCCGTGATTAAGCGTTTGGTTGAAATGCAATATATGCGCAATGAGCTGGACTTTGGGCGCGGGACGTATCGCTTGCGTGGTGAGATATTAGATATCTATCCGGCAGAGTCGGAACAGCTTGCGGTACGCGTGCATCTATTCGATGATGAAGTGGAAAAAATCTCTTGGTTTGATCCATTAACGGGCAAAACCGTGCGTAGCGTGCCAAGAATTACCATTTATCCAAAATCGCATTATGTGACGCCACGTAATAAGTTAGAAGCAGCAACGCATACCATTCGGGCGGAGCTTGAGCCACGTTTAGAGTATTTCCGAGAAAATAATAAACTGGTTGAGGCGCAACGACTCAAAGAGCGTACCCAGTATGATCTTGAAATGATTCAGCAGCTTGGCTACTGTAATGGTATCGAAAACTACTCACAGCATCTCTCCGGTCGTCCATCAGGGGAAGCGCCGCCAACCTTGTTTGATTATATTCCAGAAGATGCCTTGTTGTTCCTTGATGAATCGCACGTGACCGTGTCGCAAATTGGTGCGATGTATAAAGGCGATAGATCGCGGAAAGAAAACTTGGTCAATTATGGTTTCCGTTTGCCAAGTGCGATGAATAATCGCCCGATGAAGTTTGAAGAGTGGGAACGTATTAAACCCACCACCATTTATGTCAGCGCCACGCCTGCGTTATATGAGCTTGAGCACAGCGAACAAGTCGTTGAGCAAGTGGTGAGACCAACGGGTCTGATTGACCCTGAGATTGAGATTCGCCCTGTCTTAACGCAGGTCGATGATGTGTTATCGGAGATTACGAAGCGCCGTGAAAAAGATGAACGCGTCTTAATTACCACGTTGACCAAGCGGATGTCTGAGGATTTGACCAGTTATCTAAAAGAATACGATGTCAAAGTTGCTTATCTGCATTCGGATATTGATACGCTTGAGCGGATGCAAATTATCCATGAACTACGGACGGGCGTGCATGATGTGTTGGTCGGTATTAACTTGCTGCGTGAAGGTCTCGATATGCCCGAAGTGTCGCTTGTCGCGATATTTGATGCGGATAAAGAGGGCTTTCTGCGCTCTGAGCGTGCCTTGATTCAGACCATTGGTCGAGCCGCGCGTCATATCAATGGCAAGGCGATTCTCTATGCTGACCGCATTACTAACAGTATGCAAAAAGCGATTGAGGAAACGGATCGTCGCCGTGAAAAACAAGTCGCCTTTAACCTTGAGCATAATATTACCCCAAGGGGCGCGCGCCGAAATGTCACGGATAAAATTGATACGGGCGAAGATTTGGATGCTAATGACAATCAAGCGATTCCGGTCAAAAGCAATCTACCTGATGTCGATATCAGTATCTTACGCAGTCCTGATTTGCTGGCTAAAGAAATCAATCGTCTTGAGAAGCTAATGAAGCAATTCTCACGTGACTTGAAGTTTGAGGATGCCGCGAAAACGCGAGATAAAGTATTGGAGTTAAAGGCGCATTTGATTTAGAAATTTATTATTTAATATAATGAGGAAATTAACTATGAAGGTGAGTAATCTGATTGATAAGTTAAGTAAGCTTGATCCTAATCTAGAGGTATATGGTATTTGTGACGAAGAAACTATTGATGCGAAAGAACTATTTTTTCTATTCGATATAGATTCTATTGATACGGCTAGAGTGGTTACTGGAAGAGATAATAGTAATAAACCTGTTATCAGCTTTGAAAATAGTCAAGATTCTCGTGAAATGGCATTTATTAACTTAACAACTATCTTTTAATAATTGGCTATTCAAGTACTTTAATTATGTATAATTAGCGCGGGTTAACATATGTGTAACTCGCCCTTTTTATTTGTAATCAATATATTGATATACCATTATCCACTGACATTATTTCATCTAATGAATATTTTTTGGTATAAATTAGACCGTCTAAATATAAAGGATATATCAATGAAATTAGTAGAAAGTTTCGGTAAAGCACTTTTTAAACCCTTGTTTCCATATTTGAACACTCCACCTCAAGATGAACTTCGCAATAATAAATATCGTTTTTTATACGATTATTCTAATCAACTATACAAAGAGGAAGTGCAGAGGTTTAAAGATTTAGAGGATAAAAGCTTTAAGTTGTTGACTGCTTTATCTATTATTTCTCTAGTATATATTCCAGTCTTAAGTTGGGTTTTAACCGTAACAGAGCAATGGTGTATATTATCTCTACTCACTATACCTTTTATAATGATTGATGTGGCATGTTTTTCAAGAGCTTGGATAAGTTTAAATAATACGTTTAAGATAATATATATTCCTAAACTACCTTTGAATGATAATCTAATTGAGCTTTTCAAAGATGATAATGAACATATAAACTCTATATATTATAATTTATATCAAGGGTATAGTGAAGCCACTATTAAATATAAATTAGTCAATGATGAGAAAGCTAATTGTATTGAGGATGGTCATAAATATCTTCAAAAAGGTTTCAAGTATTTCATTGTTATACTTTCTTTCGCCGTAATTGGAATGATTTTAGAATCTTTATAAGGAACGTAAAAATGTCTGATGATAAACCAGTAAGTTCCAAACCAAATTTTGATATACCAGCTCCGATACTTGATTCTGTGAAAGGCGATTATGATAGACTAACTGTGACGCTCAACTCCGTTAAAATCGATAATAATAGATCTCAAAAGCCTATAAACTAAAGATATAATTCTTCCTTATCGTTTATTGTTTTTCATATTAGAATACGGTTAACTTACAATATAACTTCAAAGCCACTAATATTAAAAATTTATCATTGCCAATCTCAAACACCCTTTTACATTTTACATCTTAAATAAAACGCTCAGTTTATATAGGATAGACACATAAAGCAGGGCAGCGAGGTGCGCTGTGCTGAATACATCATTACAAAAAATAAATGTTAGGGATAGATTATGTTTGATATCAAGTCGTTATTAAAGCGTGGCATTGAAAAAGAATTGTTGGATGTTGATGACTATATTTTTATGCCTGAGAGTATAAAGATGATGGTTGATAATGGTGACTTAAATTGTGTGCTCAACAGTGATGGTCGGGTGAATATTTTTTATACCAAGCATGGCATTACCGATGTGCGCTCGGCTGCGCGTAAGCATGCTTTTACTGCTTTTGAGCGCGAGCTTGAGCACGGTATTTATGATGACGTCATTGAAGATTTGGTCAAAGAAGTGAATGCTATTATCGATGGTGAGTCGAAGTATTTTCGCAATAGAGTATTGCCGTTAAGCTCACCGCTTGAGCCATAAATATCACTGATAAATACTGAGTTATTGGTGTTGATTAGCAGTAATTAGCAATAAAGATAGTACTAAAAAGGCGCGTTTATCACTGATAAATGCGCCTTTTTTAATGAACTCTTTTAATCGAACTTTTTAAAAAAAAACTGTCTTTCAATAAATTATTGTAATATCAGATGATAACTACTTATTTAGTGATGCTTGAATAGCAGCTTTGCAGCGTTTTTGCGACCACTCGAGTGACCAATTTTGCACGATATTGGGTATCGATTGCCGCGTTGCCCAGTTCAACAAGCGTCACCTGCTGTGGTGCTTGCTCACTGACGCAGCCACAGACTTTGCTTTGTACCGCTTCTTTTTGGTCTGATGACATGACCACACTAGCAACGCGCCATGCTGGTTGCTTTTGTATTTCGATACGGCACTGATTGTCGATAGCACCTTTTAGGACGCTCATACCGATATCGCTTGCCGTGCCCATTGCTGTGCCATTACCCATATTAGTGCCATTGGTGGCACAACCAGCCAGCGCAAGTGTCGCAAGCATTGTCGTTGATAGTAGTAATTTTTTCATTATGTCATCCTATATGTTTTTATATTTTGCCCATCATAAGCCACCTATACTAAACTACCGCTGGTCAAACACCAATATTTAAATGCTATTTCTAAATGGATTAAGTCTCTATTCTTAACAGTTCTTAATCACTTTTTTAGCCACAAAAAAGCCAACTACAAAGAGCTGGCTTAATAATAGAGTGCTTAAAGCTTAAAGCTTAAAGCTTAAAGCTTACAGATTTAAGGTTTAATATTAATGATTATACGTTTTTACCATGTTGCTGTTGTTGGATACTTTTTGCCAAGTTATAGCATTCTTCAATATGGTCACTAGCGATTTTCTTAAAAATAGTATAGCCCATAGTCGCTGCAACCAGCTGTCCGCCAAGTGGGATAAACTTGGTGACTTGCTTGGCAGCGATACGTCCACCAAATCCTTGAATGGTTTTTTTAACGATACCGCGTGTTGCCATAAGCCCTGCAAAATCAACAGTGCGATCTTTTAGCGCGCCCCAATGTACAGCGCGAGATTCTAAGTCGATAGCGGCAACGCGATCTTCTAATAAACCAAAGCGCTCACTGATTTCTGGTAGTAGCATGGTCAGCATGCTGGCATCAATGGCAACGTCAAAGAAAGGAATAGGAACAATTGCCACACCAGCAGAAATCTTGGCGCGGTTTTTAACCATTGCTAAACATTCTTGTCTGACTTGTTCTAAATCTAAACTTGGATCAATCGTATTTGGGATTTTTTCAGCAGCAGGGGTGGTTTTCATGAAGATGTCCTTATAAGAGTTTCAATGTTATCAATGAGAGTTTATCAATTAAAAAAAGGTAGCTTAAGTTAAAGATTCAGCTAGGGAATCTGTATATTAGATAATAATGAATACACACGTTCTTAAACAAGATCTACCTTTAATAAGTAGTACTCATTTTATGGATTTATACGCGGCATACAATCATAGCTTTGTATCAAAATACAAATAATACCGTTTCTATGCATCGTTTTTGTAAATATAGGATAAGTGAGCAACTCATCAGCCAAAGCAAAATTCTAATTAATAAGAATTATAGAGTCAGTAGGGATAATATAATTATAAAAATAAGATTGAAAATAAAAGAAATACTGGGCTTACCGCGACAACAGATGTCACATGCTGCACGCTCTCGCCTGATATGGCTATTGTGACCGCATACTAAAGCCAGTAGAATACCGATATGCTAAATTTAACCCCCCGATATACCGGCACTCGCATTGACGAGTTGCCCGCCGCATTGCAATCGCTTGCCGCCCAATCATTGACCTTAGCGCGCCTCTATGCAGGACGCGGTATTACCGACCCTGACGAGCTGGAAACTGGACTGGCGGGTTTGTTGCCTGCTGAGATGCTGCATGGCGTTAGTGAAGCGGTGCATTTATTAGATACTGCCATTGATAAAGGTCAGCGTATCCTTATCGTTGGCGACTTCGATTGTGATGGCGCGACCAGTACGGCTTTAATGATGCGCGCTTTGACGGCTATGGGCGCACAAGTCGATTTTTTGGTGCCCGACCGTTTTAAATATGGTTATGGTTTGACCCCTGAGATTGTCGAATTAGGCATTGAAACCTATCATCCCGATATGATTGTAACCGTTGATAACGGCATTTCTAGCCATGAAGGCGTGGCACGTGCGCAAGCCGACGGTATTACCGTCATTATTACTGACCATCATCTCACCACTAAGCCGGTGCCGCCTGCCGAAGCCGTGGTCAATCCCAATCAGCAACACTGCGATTTTAGTAGTAAGGCACTGGTAGGCGTTGGTGTGGCATTTTATGTGCTCGGACGCTTGGCAAAATTACGCCGTGAAGCGAGCAAGTCTACCGTACAAGTCAGTCAATATTTGGACTTAGTGGCGCTTGGTACGATTGCCGATGTGGGTATTCTAGATAAAAATAATCGTATCTTAGTCCATCATGGTTTACAAGCCATTCGTCAAGGGCGCTGCTGTTTGGGTATTTTGGCGCTGCTTGAGCAAGCCGGACGTGACCCGAAAAAGTTGCAGGCACAAGATTTTGGTTTTATCTTGGGTCCCCGTATTAATGCGGCAGGGCGGATGGATAATATGCGCATTGGTATCGAGTGTTTACTGACCGAGGACTGGAGCGACGCGCAACGTTTGGCACATGAGCTTGAGCAGCTTAATCGCAATCGTCGCCAAGTTGAAGGTGAGATGCGTAGCCAAGCGGATGATATTATCGAAACGTTAAATGCTGCTAATAATATTAGTGATTTAGCAGACAATGATAGTAGCCTGATTAATGACGAAAATGACGAAAATGACGCGCAAAATGGGGTCGACAATGTTGATAACAGCAAGCGCAGTATCGTGCTATATCGAGATGACTGGCATCAAGGCGTAATCGGTATCGTGGCTGGACGTTTAAAAGAGACCCACTATCTTCCCAGTATTGTTTTTGCACCTGCTGATATTGAGCGTACAGGTGATGAAGATGCGATTAAAGGCTCGGCGCGCTCAATTGCTGGCGTGCATATCCGCGATGCTATCGAACAAGTGGCTGAACAATATCCAGATTTAATCACTCATTTTGGTGGTCATGCGATGGCAGCGGGGTTGACCATTAAGCGTGGTAATTTTGCTCCCTTTGTTGACGCTTTTAATAATGTGGTGGCGCAGCTGGAAGATGGTATCTTTACTGAGCAAAAATTCACCGATGGCGCGTTGCAAGCTGGTGATTTTAGCTTGTGGTTTGCTGAGCATTTAACCGATGCGAGTATTTGGGGACATGGTTTTGCGCCACCGATGTTTGATGGTGTGTTTGAGGTACTCAGCTTTAAAGTATTAAAAGACAAACATTTAAAATTATCACTGCGTTATCCCGATGTGCAATATCCGATTGATGCTATTTGCTTTAATTATGATAGTAGCGTGTGGGATTATCGCGCAGAAAAGGTGCATATTCTATTTCAGCTAGATATTAATGAGTGGAATGGTAAACAAAGCTTGCAACTGATGGTTAGAGATTTGGATGTGATTACTGATACTTAAGAGTTAAGTTTTACCGTCATTCTTAATCAAAAAAAGGACGTTAATCAATCAGATTAATGTCCTTTTTGTTTGTTGTTTTTCAACAGTTTAAAGCGTTTGTTTTTTCACTAAACCAATATCTGGGAAATGCCAATCATAACGTACTGCCAGCATACGAATTACAAAAATTGTTAACATGGTCAAGGATTCTTTTATCCAAGGCGTCACGCCCATACCTTCTAAGACAAAATATAGTATTCCGCCAACAATCGCCGCAGTAACATAAATCTCACGCTGTAATACCAGCGGAATCTCATTACACAGCATGTCACGAATCACGCCACCAAACAAAATATTTAATACGCCAAGCAAGATACAAATGGGGATATTAGCGCCCATTTCTTGCGCCACTTGAATACCAATTAAGGTAAAAATAGCTAGTGCCATACCATCAAATAGTTTTAATAAACCATCAACATGGCTTGATTTTGGATTACAAAACATTTGAAAGCCCACTGAAGTGATGGTGATAATCAGTAGGTAATTCATATTTACCATCCAAAACAGCGGATAGCGATCCAAAATGATATCACGCGCGGTCGGACCACTAATGGCAGCAATCATCGCCACTAGAATACAGCCGAACATATCGAAGTTCTTATGTTTAGCAATCACCGTTCCCGACACACTACAGGCAAAGATACCAAACATCTCCAGCCAAAACATAAAGGAGGTGGGCTCAAATCGGGTGACAAAATCCGTGGTCAGACCTGCTGGCGGATGCACTTTGGGTGTGACTGGAATGGGCGGTGCAGCAGCGCCAAGCGTGAGACTGGTTGATATAGGAGACAAGAACAGATCGAAAGATTTGCCAAATAAAGCCTGGCAGCAGGCGTTAAGCCACGTATAAATATTGACGCTGATAATACTGATCATAATGGTTCACATAAAAAACACTAAAGTAGCTAAGAGTTTAGCCAACCCAGCGAATGGAGGGAAGATGCCAATCAAAACGCAGTGCCAACATCCGCACTGCAAAGATGACGCCAAGCATAATAAATTCATTCAATCTTGCAGGTACGCCCCAATGCTCAAGCAGCAGATACATCACTGAACCGACAATACTGGCAGTGATATAAATCTCGCGCTGGAGCAAAAGGGGTATCTCATTACATATAATATCGCGCAGTAAGCCACCGAGAATTGCTGTCCATACGCCCATCATAATGGCAATGACAGGCGACATGTCTTGACCGAGCGCCACATTAAAGCCGATGACGCTGAAGGCTGCCAGTCCAATAGCATCAAATAGCTTAAGCGTCTTATCAATTTTATCAAAAAGATTAAAAAATATTTGTAAAATAAGGGAGGTAACTGTGATAACTAATAAATAACTAAGATCCGTCATCCAAAATAGTGGATGCCGATCCAGTGCCATATCGCGCAACGTACCACCACCAATGGCATTGACCATCGATACCAGAATGCAACCCGCAATATCAAAGCCTTTGTGCTGTGCTAGCAACGTACCAGCGCTGGCACAGGCAATAATGCCAATCATGTCTAATAGATACAGTAAAATATCAGGGAAAATAAAAGCGCTGAACATGTTGATACCGCTCATCATTACTGACTAAAAGGGTTTTTGCAAAGAAATATATGATAGAGAAAAATTATAAAACAGATAGTACAGTATCAGATAATTAATTAAGTATTATCAACCGTCTTTAGCAAACAATATCAATCCCAATATAATCAGCCCAATGCCAAATAAGCCCATTGCTGAAGGCAACACATTACCGAGTAATAATATGCCACCGATTAAGGCAAATATGACTTCACTGGCTTGCGTTGAATCGACGCCCGCAACTTCACTAGATGTTTGCGCTTGTTCACGCGCATATAAAAAGATACTGGTTGCACCAACGCCTGCCAATAAGGCAACGAGGAGGGTATTAAAAACTTGCGATGAGCTGGGCAATTCAGGACGCACTATAATGCCTAAAACGAGCCAAAATGGCAAACTGCCAAGCGACATTAACCAGACTTTATTAAAGGCATTTTGCAATAAATCGGTTTCGATAGCAGGGATGCGGGCAATTAGCTGTTGCAATGCGGATTTATGTTGAATGGGAACATGAGTATGAGCACAGGCATCAGATTGGGTGATAATTGTGCCATCAGGATTTATGATAGTATTGATATCGCTAGAGTTGCTAGAGTATGTGGAATTATCGTCACGCGCCTTTTGTAACGCTGCGCTATGTTTGCGCGAGTTATAAGACACTTGCCACACCAATTGATTGCCAATTGGATAGCTAAATGCGGCGATTAAGGCGGGCAGGGCACCATATAACAGCATTTCTGCCATTGGCGTAGACGCTGCATCGGCAATGCTGGCGGCATGTAAGCCTTCGCTAACGTTGACCAATATTACGCCGATAAAAACCAATAGTGCGTAGAGGACGAATTTTTTATCAAAACGTTGTCCAAAGGCAACGAGCACCAGTAGGCTTGTCACCACGGTAAACATAAAGGTAGCGGCAACAACCCAACCTGCAACATGGTCGCCTGCATAGCAAATGCCGGTATAAAATAACCCAAAGCCAATGCCACCGGTTACACACCAAAAGCCCCAATGAGCACGAAATATTGCCCATAGCTCGCCAATACGTCCAGCGCCTTGTTGTATAGCGATAATCGCCGTTAGCATCAGCCACATAAAGAGATAACGCAGACTGGCTGACCAAAACCAATCCCCACCAGCCGAACTCATCAGCTCATTTAAAATAAACGTTGAGCTAAATAAGGCACCTGCTAATAAGCCCAATAAAATGAGTTTGACCATCCTTGTGTCCTTACTGTTTTTTTTTACGACTTGGCTTGATGACTTGCCTTAAACATGCCGTTACCTAGGTATTACTAACGGCATGTTTATGCGTTTATCTACTTATTTACCTTTAGCATCTGCCCAAATGATTTTATGCAGCTGCAATTGAAAGCGGACGGGCAGCGCATCTGCAAGCATCCATTCGGCAAGCTCACGCGCCAATACGGGCACCTCTGGACTGTTATTGTTTAAGGTGTCATCTTCTGCGACATTAAACATTGGTGAAAACCAAACTGTACCGACCAGTTTATCGAGATTATGCTCAAACAATTTTGCCTTTGCCCAGTTATAATCGGTACGGTTCATAATGACAAATTTGATTTGGTCGTGCTGAGTCAGGTAGTTAAGATTTGACCAAAGGTTTTTATCCGCTTCACCTGAGCTTGGGGTTTTTAAATCCATAACTTTGCTCACCGCAACAGGCACGTCTTGCACCGATAATGCGCCAGCCGTTTCCAGAGAAATCTCATAACCATCAGTCAGTAAGCGTTTCATTAGCTCAATTGCATTTGGTTGCGCTAATGGCTCACCGCCTGTCAAGCAAATACGCTTGCATGGGAAGCTGGCAATCGTCACCATAATTGCCTCAAGCGACTGACGCTCACCGCCACTAAAAGCATATTCGGTATCGCAATAGACACAGCGCAGCGGACAACCGGTTAAGCGTACGAATATCGTCGGCAAGCCTGAAGTAATGGCTTCACCTTGTAAGGAGTAAAAAATCTCGGTCAGGCGCAGACCTGCTTCAGGGTCAGTGACAGGAATGGCGGAGGTACGTAGCGATGGCTTGGTCATAACAATGTCAATATCAAATAAAAGAATGGGATAATCAGCATAAGTTTACTGACAAAAAATAGTGCCACAGCTAATGAATAGCATTAGGCGTATTTATACGAATTTTTCAAAAAATATATGAAAAATGTCATAAGCAAAGGATTATAACGTACAGAACCCGAGTACGCTGCATTAAATTAAAAGTATAAAAAAGATGCTAAAGAATCTCTTCAGCATCTTTTTTAAACCATCATTCTATAAGCAATTGCTAATTCAATACCGACCTTTTACGCTAAACGTAATAACTCATTGACTGATGTTTTAGCGCGGGTTTGGGCATCGACTTTTTTCACGATGATAGCGGCATATAAGCTGTGCGTACCATCTTCAGACGGTAAGCTGCCCGGTACAACGACTGAACCAGCTGGCACGCGACCACGATGAATCTCGCCTGTTTCGCGATCATAAATACGCGTTGATTGACCGATATACACGCCCATTGAAATAACAGCGCCTTCTTCAACGATGACGCCTTCAACAATTTCAGAACGTGCACCGATAAAGCAATTGTCTTCAATAATGGTTGGATTGGCTTGCAATGGCTCTAATACGCCGCCGATACCTACGCCACCAGATAGATGCACATTTTTACCGATTTGGGCGCATGAACCAACTGTCGCCCACGTATCAACCATTGCACCTTGGTCGACATATGCACCAATATTCACATAAGAAGGCATCAATACTGCGCCGGCGGCAATGTATGAGCCTTTACGAGCGATAGCTGGTGGCACAACGCGTACGCCTGCTTCTTTAAATTGCGCTTCCGTCCAATCGGCAAATTTAGTCGGCACTTTGTCATAAAACTGCACGTGTTCGCCAGCTGACATGACATAGTTGTCATTGAGACGGAACGATAATAATACCGCTTTTTTCGCCCATTGATTCACCACCCATTCGCTATCTTTTTTCTCAGCAACACGTAAGCTGCCGTTATCAAGCTGCTCTAGCACTTGATTGATAGCGTCGCGAATATCTTGTGGCATCGTGCTTGGGCTATATTCATTGCGATGTTCAAAAGCTTGTTCGATAACTTGTTGTAATGACATAATAATCCCTAGAAAGGTCAAAGTAAGTATTGCTTATTGATTCATCACAGAATAATGAGCAGCTTTGTTAATAAAAGTGCAAATAATAAAAGCATGGCTAATAAAAACAAGGGTAATAGGGGCGCTGCTACTAAAAACTGAGATGAAACACGCAGTCTATATTGTCGCTAATTTATCGGCTTTTAGCAAACCACATTCGTTACGAGCGTGAGGTGCTTAACGTACGTATCCAATGTAAAATATCATAATATACCGCGCTGTTATGCAGCTCATGTAACGGCTCATGGCGCATATTGGGATACAAGCGCATATTGACCTGAGTAAAGTGTTGTTGGCGCAGTTTGCGCACAATGCGGCGAATGCCTTGCCCCATATCGCCCACTGCATCATTATTGCCACTGACAAACAGCATAGGGAAGTCTCTTGCAATGGTCGTTGCCCATTTTTTATGCAGTCCTGCCTGCATCAACACCATTAAAGTCATAAAACCATTATTGGTGAAATCAAAGCCTGTTAACGGATCTGCTTCATAGGCTACAATATTTGCCGTATTTTCGCTTAGCCAAGCAAAATCAGAATCGGAAATACGATTGTCAAACCTGCTGTTTAATAAATTATTCATCCATTCAGCAAATAAAGCATTGGGCTTTTTCGGTGCTGTTGTTGCTAAAATTTTATTAATAGGCAGTAATACTTTTAATAGTGGCTGGTTATCGGACGTTCCCATAATGATAGCACCAGCAAAGTCATGTGCATGGTGTTTAAGTACCGTCCGCACAATAAAAGAGCCCATAGAATGCCCCAGAATAAAATGCGGAACTTTTGGATGCCGTGCTTTTAGCGCATCCGCCATGATAACGACATCTTTTAATAATGACTGTACGGGATGCTCAAGACCAAAGAAACCAAGCTCGTCAGGCGACTTTACAGTTTTACCATGACCAAGCTGATCATAAGTCGCCACTGCAATGCCATTATTGGCTAAAAACTGGGCAAAGTCGGCATAGCGTCCACTGTGTTCGCACATGCCATGGACAATCAATAACGTGGCTTTGACCGCCACATCAGGTCGGCTGGGTTCTAAAAACGTATGGTACAAATAATGAGTATTGTCAGAGGAGGTAATGTTCTCAGGGTTACTCATAAGCGGTTCCTTAAGTGGTCTAGAGGAATAGAATATCAACAATAGAAAGGGTTAAAAATAAATAGCATAAAACGTAAATAGCTTTAAAATTAAAGTATGCCAAACAAATAATACTAAAAGTAAGTAGGCGCAAAAGCCTATAAAATTGACTCTATAATCATTATTATAAATATCGTGTCATCGCTTTTTATAATATAGTTTTATAAAATGAAACGTACCAATGATGATGCTGTCTTGCTAATGAGCGTCGCATACTTAACGACAAGTGTCACCAATTTAACGACAAAGCGCCATCAGGTCAATGCTATTTCAGCGCTTATTGATAGTAATAAAATAAGTATGCATCTTTTACCCTATAAAAAAAGAGACCCCATCAGGTCTCTTTTTTTATAGCAGTTACCAAAACATTAATCACAGGATATTAATTAACAGCCCAGTTTACCTTCAGCAATCAGTGCTTTTTGACTACGGATTGGCGCTGGGCAATCTTCACCATAATATTGACGGTCAGCAAAGTAGCTTGAGCGAACCATTGGACCTGCCCAAATATTAAAGAAACCAATCTTTTTGCCATATTCCATATAACGCTCAAACTCGTCAGGATGCACATAACGATCAACAGGCGCATGATTCTTACTTGGCTGTAGATATTGACCAACGGTAATCATATCGACATTATGCGCTTTTAAGTCATCAAGTAAGGCATAAATCTCTTCTTCCGTCTCACCCAAGCCAACCATAAATCCGCATTTGGTCGCAATATCAGGACGGCGTTCTTTATATATTTTGAGCAAATCCAATGAATGCTGATAATCAGAACCCGGACGGAATGCTTTATATAAACGTGGCACCGTTTCAATGTTATGGTTAAACACATCAGGCGCAGTCTCGGTTAATAAATCAAGCGCGATATCCATACGACCACGGAAATCAGGTACTAAGATTTCAATTAAGCAATTTGGACTGAGCGCACGTGATTCATTCAATACTTCAACGAAATGCATCGCCCCGCCGTCTTTTAAATCATCACGGTCAACTGAGGTAATAACCGCATATTTAAGCTGTAGACCCAATATCGTCTCTGCCGTATGGCGCGGCTCATCTTTATCTAGCTCATTCGGGCGACCATGACCCACATCACAGAACGGGCAGCGACGCGTACAGATGTCACCCATAATCATAAAGGTGGCTGTACCGTCAGAGAAGCACTGCGCCAAGTTCGGGCATGCGGCTTCTTCACAAACGGTATAAAGCTTTTGCTCGCGCAGCTTGGCTTTAATACGTGCCACTTCTGCTGGAGATGATAATTTGACGCGAATCCAATCGGGCTTTTTCTTTGCCTCAACGGTTGGAATCACTTTAATTGGGATACGCGCAACTTTGTCATAGCCGCGTAGCTTTTCGCCTTGAATGGCTTTCTTCGGTTTGGCTTTTGCCGCCGGAACATAAGTTTGTACCGCTATTGAGCTCATAGACTTATCCTAAACCCTTACAATCCTAAGTCTTTATAAGATAAGGGTTTTGTTTATTATTTAATGACAGTGAAATAGAAAATTTAATAGCGCGATTATAGCAAAATTTATGCATTTTTTCATCTGCTTACCGTTATTATCAAATAGAGACAACAACAAAGTAAAGGTCATAATAAAGCATGAAAACACTTAAGCGTGATACAAGGTATGGAGGGGATAATTCGTCATGGTATTAACTGGAAATAGTATTAACTGAAATAAGGTTTGAGCCGTGATGATACTCAATTTATCCAATGAATAGTGTGACAAATAAGCTGATGATAAAAGCTATTAGCTATTACCAAAACAGTAACAGTGATAAACACTGCAAGGGCACAATCCATGATGCCATAGTGTTGCCAGCTTAGCTTATAACGCTGTCGATGATTAAAGAGTTATGTTTTGCTAATTTAACAGAAAAACGACAGAAAAACACGGCAAAATTAATTTAATCCTATTTATATAGCGAGTGATTTTAATAGCGAGTGATTGATAACCAAAGGTTTGCACATGATTAGTCACGATAAAAAATACCTCCCATTTTTCTACTAAATGTTGGCTATGTAACCGATTTCCCAATGGGTCATTAACTTTTCAGTCGATTTACGTTATATTATTAAGGGTAATTATTCAATGCAGCATATCGATGCAGGCGGTCATACTGACTACCCACGTGGTGTGCTGAACTAACCGACGAGGACGACTATTGTGTTAGAAGCTTATCGTAAACATGTCGCAGAACGTGCCGAGCAAGGAACTGTACCGCTTCCATTAAGTGAGAAGCAAGTAGCAGAATTGGTTGAGCTACTAAAGAACCCACCAGCGGGCGAAGATGCGTTCTTGGTGGACTTGTTAGAAAATCGTATTCCTGCCGGTGTTGACCAAGCTGCCTACGTCAAAGCTGCTTTTTTAGCGGCTATCGTAAAAGGTGAAGCAACGTCTTCGTTGGTTAGCAAGCAAAAAGCGGTACAAATTTTAGGCACGATGCAAGGTGGATATAACGTACAGCCATTGGTTGCAGCGCTTGATGATAGCGATGTCGCCCAAGATGCTGCTGACGCGTTAAAGAAAACATTATTAGTTTTCGATGCGTTCCATGATGTCACTGAAAAAGCAGAAGCGGGCAATGCGATTGCTAAAGAAGTCATCCAATCTTGGGCAGATGCAGAGTGGTTCTTAAGCCGTGATGCAGTGCCAGCAAAAACCACTTATACGACTTTCAAAGTAACGGGCGAAACCAACACGGATGACTTGTCACCAGCACAAGATGCGTGGAGCCGTCCTGATATCCCATTACATTCATTAGCCATGCACAAAAACTCTCGCGACGGTATTACTGCCGACGTTGAAGGTGAAATTGGTCCAATGAAACAGATTGCAGCGCTAAAAGAAAAAGGTCATCCATTAGCCTATGTTGGCGACGTAGTCGGTACGGGTTCTAGCCGTAAATCTGCGACTAACTCAGTACTATGGTTGATGGGCGATGATATCCCTAACGTGCCAAACAAACGTGGCGGCGGTTTAGTATTGGGTAACAATATCGCACCTATCTTCTTCAATACGATGGAAGATTCAGGCGCATTACCTATTGAGAAAGTAGCCGTTGATAACTTAAATATGGGCGATGTGTTTGACATCTATCCGTATGATGGCAAAATCACTAAGCATGACTCTGATGAAGTGCTATCAACCTTTAAGCTAAACTCGCCAACTTTGCTTGATGAAGTTCGTGCTGGTGGTCGTATTCCGCTAATCGTTGGTCGTGGTTTGACCAATCGTGCCCGTGAATATATGGGGCTCGGTCATTCAGACGTATTTGCCAAGCCAGAAGAGCCAGCTGATACTGGTAAAGGCTTTACACTAGCGCAAAAGATGGTTGGTAAGGCGTGTGGTTTAGCAGGTGTACGTCCGGGTATGTATTGCGAACCTAAAATCACTACCGTCGGCTCGCAAGATACGACTGGTCCAATGACTCGTGATGAGCTAAAAGACTTGGCTTGCCTAGGTTTCCAAGCAGACTTAGTATTGCAGTCATTCTGCCATACGGCTGCTTATCCAAAGCCAGTCGATATCGAAACTCAGCATACACTACCTGACTTTATCATGAATCGTGGTGGCGTGAGCTTACGCCCAGGTGACGGCATCATTCACTCATGGTTGAATCGTATGCTACTTCCAGATACCGTTGGTACTGGTGGTGACTCGCATACGCGTTTCCCAATTGGTATCTCATTCCCAGCCGGTTCTGGTCTAGTCGCATTTGCAGCGGCAACGGGCGTGATGCCACTTGATATGCCTGAATCTGTCCGTGTCCGTTTCATCGGTGAGCGTCAAAAAGGTATTACTTTACGTGACTTGGTTCATGCAATTCCGTATCAAGCGATTAAAGAAGGTTATTTGACTGTTGATAAGAAAGGTAAAATCAACGAGTTTAACGGTCGTATCCTTGAGATTGAAGGTCTAGAGGATTTAACCGCTGAGCAAGCGTTTGAATTATCTGATGCGTCTGCCGAGCGTAGTGCTGCTGGTTGTACCATTACTTTGTCTGAAAAGTCAGTTGCCGAGTATCTGACTTCGAACATTACTTTACTTAAATGGATGATTTCAGAAGGTTATGGCGATGCTCGTACCATCAGCCGTCGTATCGAAGGCATGCAAGAGTGGTTGGCGAATCCAAGCCTCATGCGCGCTGACGAAGATGCAGAATATACCATCGATATGGTCATCGATATGTCTGAAATCAAAGAGCCAATTCTTTGCTGCCCGAATGATCCAGACGATGCAAAAACGCTAGCTGACGTGGCTGGTGATACCATTGATGAAGTATTCATTGGTTCATGTATGACCAACATCGGTCACTTCCGCGCTGCTGGTAAATTGCTACAAGATGTGCCAGCAGGTAGCTTGAAAACTCGTCTATGGATTGCGCCACCAACCAAAATGGATGCGCGTCAGTTGATGGAAGAGGGTTACTATAATATCTATGCACAAGCCGGCGCTCGTACTGAAATGCCAGGGTGTTCATTATGTATGGGTAATCAGGCACGTATTGCGCCGAACTCTACAGCCGTTTCGACGTCAACCCGTAACTTCCCGAACCGCTTAGGTCAAGGTGCGGATGTTTATCTAGCATCTGCTGAATTAGCATCCGTTGCTGCGGTATTGGGTAGATTACCAACCAATGAAGAATATCAGCAGTACGCTGGTATGCTTGATAGCATGGGCGAAGAAATTTATAAATATATGAACTTCGACCGTATGGAAACCTATGTTGAAGAAGCAGATAAAATCAGTGTTGCTCAATTGGCTTAGTTTTTAAAGTTATCAGTTTTTAAAATCTAGCAATAAAAAACCCCGTATCATCATGATGCGGGGTTTTTATTTATAAGTCTAAAACCAGTAATAATTATTTGCAAACTTTTATTGGGTGTCTATAATCAAGCTTGTTAACTAATTTTGTTGATTTTACTTTTAGAGGTTATAAATAGAAAAACTATGGAAAATCAAAATATGCTAAATAAAGCAACGCCGCCACCACTACCAAATACTACTGTTGCTAACAATCATGCTGCTGAAGCAAACTACGGTATGATTGATTGGTTCAAAAAAGGATTAAGAAATTATACCAATTTTTCTGGTCGTGCCCGTCGAAAGGAATATTGGTATTTTTCGCTGGTTCACTCTATTTTAATAGTAACGGCGATGATAGTAGACTATATTATTTTCGGGTCAGAGACGGGATTGTTCTATGTGGTAGTAATGCTAGGGTTGTTTATACCCAGTGTTTCGGTAGCGATTCGTAGATTACATGATACCAGTCGTTCGGGGTGGTGGATGTTATTGGCGTTTATTCCGTTAATAGGCTCGATAATATTGTTGGTATTTCTTGCAACTGACACTAAACTTGAAACCAATAAATGGGGACTGCCAGCAAAATAAGCACTTTTTTATGTCTTGTTTTGCTAAAAGCCACGACTGGTTTCTCTCATTATCTTAGGTATAATATAAGCGCAGGCGGAAACCGTGGCTCTGCGTTTGACTCATTTTTCATTTTCTCGGGACGGACCGATACTTTGATAGGCACTTTTTTTATGCTCAAGTGCTTTGGAGTCTTGGTTGATTACTTTATCCCCACTCAAACGTCGTATTGTATACGTCACCATCTTTGAGATTATTGCTATTATTTCTTCTACTGTTGTGTTGATGAAGCTCAGCGGTGGCGATGCGGCGGAGTCATTACCAGTTGCTGCCATGGTGTCGGTAGCAGCAGTGATTTGGAATTTTATTTATAATACCGCGTTCGAAGCGTGGGAGAGGCGCCGGCAGGTGACAAAGCGCACGTTCTTCATACGCAGTGCCCATGCGATAGGGTTTGAAGGCGGCTTGGTGTTGATTTGCTTGCCGTTATATATGATTTGGTATGACGTTGGTTTTATCAAAGCCTTTATGATGGAAGCTGCGTTACTGCTATTTTTCTTGATTTATACTTTCCTCTTTACCTTGGGTTTTGACAAGATATTCACTTTACCGCACCATAATCAGACTACTTCTACTGTTTAATAAGTAAAGATATTATTAACGTAGAATTTCTTTACATTATTTTCCCTAAAAATAAAAGGCTGACACTAGGCAGCCTTATTAATAGCATAGTAAAAAGTCCCATTATCGGTCTTTTATTTATCTTGATAGACCGGCTGACGCTTCTCCATAAAGGCGCTAATCCCTTCTTTAAAATCCTCGGTTTGCGCCATCATCGTTTGTTGATTAATTTCCATATCGAGCGCTTCATTTAGCCCCATAAACGCATGGGTGTTAATCATATGCTTCATCGAGGCAAGTGCTTTTGCAGGTAGATTACTGAGACGAGTTGCCAAAGCAAGTACGCTGGCATCTAATCTATCACTACTGATAACCTCATTAAGCAAGTTTAAGCGCGCCATATCTTCCGCTGTCAATTTATCACCCAGCATGACCAATTCAGTTGTTTTCGCAGCACCAATCAATTGGTTTAATAGATAAATACCGCCAGCATCCGGTACCAATCCAATATTAACAAAGGCTTGTACAAATTTAGCATTATCCGCTGCAATACGAAAATCACAGGTTAAGGCGAGATTCATGCCAGCACCAGCAACTGCACCTTCTAATTTGGCAATAATTGGCTTGTGAATATTACGCAGTTTTAGACTTATTTCCGCAACTTCTGATACCATAAAATTGATTTTGTCAGCAAGGGCATCGCTATCTATACCATTCTCTAACATCTCACCAATATGACCCCCACTTGAGAAATTATTACCCGCGCCTTGTAGCACAATGACGCGCACTTGCTCGTCAGTATCTGCTTGGTTTAACGCATCCATCATCTCAGTTTTTAGCGACGTACTAAACGCGTTTAGCGTTCTAGGGTCGTTCATAGTGATAGTCGCGATATGTTGCTCAATGCGATACTCAACGAGAGACGATGTCATGGTAATTCCTTATATAATGAGGTAGGCATGATGTGTGAATAAGAAGCACTATAACAGTTTGGCGTGATTATAAAAGTAAGTTTCATGGACGCTAAAGACAGCCTTACAAGCTAGCGAGCCTGATTTTGTTGGCGTCATTACTTTATATAAGTGAACATATATAAATAACCATATTTTTAGAGTGAAGCTATAAAATAACCCTATGAAAATGACTGCTTGTGATTTATCCTAAATCATTTTTGGAAATGGCAAGTTATCGCTTATGTTATCAATCATATGCTACCTATAAAAGGCGGCTAAAGAATGAGTATTAATAATTTGCTCTCAATTGATTACTGATAATGAATAGCTGTGAGTAAAGAAGCCAGCACTCTCACGGCTTAATAAAACAATCTTATCTCGTTAGAATTGCTAAACAAGGAACGTAAAATGCCTGAGATTAAAGTGAATGATGTCACTCTGTATTATGAGGACAGCGCGCCAAATGATACGCAAAAGCCGGTAATGGTATTTGCCCATGGTCTGCTATGGAGTACGCGCATGTATGATGCGCAAGTTGCTCATTTTAAAGACGATTATCGCTGTATAGCGTTTGACTTTCGCGGGCAAGGGCGCTCAAAAGTGACCATTGATGGTTATGGAATGGAGAGTTTGACGGAAGATACGCTTGGGCTATTACAGGCGCTAAATATTGAGCAATGCCATTTTGTAGGCTTGTCGATGGGCGGATTTATAGCGCTGCGTTTGGCAATTCGCCATCCTGAAAAACTGTTGTCCATCATGTTAATGGAAACTTCAGCCGATCCAGAAGATCCAACAACCGCACCGCAATACCGCAAGCTTATCAGTGCTATTCGCTGGATGGGTATGAAGCGAGTCAGTAAAAAGGTCATGCCAATTATGTTTGGGCAGCGTTTTTTAAACGATAAGATGCGTAAAGCCGACTACAAATATTGGATACAGCAGATGCAAGCAAATGATAAAGTGGGCATCGTTAAGGTAACGATGGGCGTCATTGAACGTCAAGGGGTTTATGAGCAGCTAAGGAAGATTAATATACCAACGTTAGTTGTCGTCGGTGATGAAGATGTGGCAACGCCATATTCCAAGTCTGAGCGCATGCACTTTGCGATTAAAGGCTCAAAGCTTGCGGTTGTTAATGGCGCTGGACATACGGCAACAGTAGAAGAACCAGAGCAGGTTAATGCAATCATGGATAAATTTTTAACATGCTGTGTTTAATTTTTAGAGGTCATAAAAAAGCCGTTATCCATCCAGATAGCGGCTTTTTTATTGGCAGTTTAAGACTTATATTATTGAAGCTTAAAGCAGTGGTTTTAAAGCAATGGTTTATAGTCACTATTTCCATCATTAATCGTACCAAATACTTCAGCGCGATTGATGATTTCATGTGCCCACGCACCATGAGTGGCGGGCTCTAGCATGGTATTATTGTATTTAAATACTGCTTTTGCCTCAGTATGCAAGATAGCTTGCGCCTCGTCCAACATACTTAAAGGCACACAATAAGCTTGTTGAACTAAGGCAATTTGGCTGGGATGAATGACGGTTTTGCCAACCAATCCTAAGCTCACATCACGGGTCAGCTCTTGCATAAACAGCATCGGTTGATCCAAGTATTCAAAGACCGGCGCGGTCAAATAAAAACCATGCGGCACAAAGCAGCCTAGCAGTTGATAGGCTAGGGTGCCAATCGGAGTATCATAAATAATACTGTCTTTTGGTCGGCGTAGACGCAAGGCAGCAAACAAGTCATTACCGCCAACACGTAGCGCAAAAATAGGCTGACTAAAGGCTTCTTTAAAGGCAATTGCCAGCTCTTGATTGTGATGCGGATTAAACACTGCTGCCGTCTCTAAAGTTGGCATCAATAACTGCTCGCTACTGAGATTTTGACAGGCCATACGCCAATTGGATAAGCTATACATATCGACTTTGGGCATGACAAAGCCATCAAGTAACTCGATGTTATCAAAGTCTGCCAGTTGCTGGAGCATTAACGGATTGCGCGGACGGACAAACACCAATGGACGGGTAGGCTGAGTATGCGTCTCTGTTGGGTTTGACGGCGCATTGATACTATTTACATGCGATGCCCACGTATTCAATAAAGTCTGCAGTCGCGTGAGCGCAAGTTCAACATCGCTATGACTTACCGCGTCTTCTAAGCAAATAATGATGCTATTAATAGCGGGTAACTTGTCACGCTTAATCACTTGCCAGATATCCTGCCGAGTGGCAGGCATGTAAAGACTCGCCCCCAGCTGATAAGGATGATACATATGCGGCTTAAGCATGGCATGGCGCTCAGTAATCAGATGCGCGTAAGACTGGGTATTTTGGTACAGAGTAGCGGATGTATCGAGCATAGTAGGTGTCATAAATAATAATGAATAAGAAAGGAAAGTATAATAGCGCCACCCTTAGCGGTGCAATTAGTGATTGGTGCCACGCTGTTTGATAATCGTAACCGCTTGATAAGGGAGTATGTTAGCGCCTAATATTGCCACCTGAATATCTCTCTCTGCGCACAAATGGCGCAATAAAGCAGTATCAGGATGATCAACGTTTGCCAGCAACACACATTCAGGGTCACGGCGTAATATCGCTCGCGTTGCCTCAGCAATAGTGGGTTTAATGCGATTGCGATTACTGATTTGATAGTGCGTTGCCAAGCTGTCAATGATGGGCTTAGTGTTATAGCGAGGCTGTTTAAAGGTTGGTAATTGCTCAGGTAATGCCGTTAACTTCTGTCGAGCCGTATCAATATGAGTAACGAACGCCAAGCTGTGATCAACGTCTACTAAGTCATTATAAAACACGCTACGATGCAAGCCTTGTTGCGGCTCAGTATATAAACTACGCGATATTAACCCAGATACCGTACTGTTAAGCAGTCCTGATGGAATCAGCCAATCATCTTCACTTGCCGCAAGCCAAGCAACACCGGCTGGATCAGCAAGGGTTAGTAGTGGAATGACACCCTTACCTTGATGAAAGATATTGGCAAAATTAGGATGATTAGGATCACTGAATGGCGCAAGACTCGTTGCGAGTTCTTGATAAATTGCCCCTTTACCCGTCCAACCATCCACAAATACTATTGGGCTATTTGAATGCGCATTCAAAATCATTTGTAGTGCAACTGGGTCGAGACCACGATCACGAATAATACTGATGCCATAATGAATACTTGGCAGAGTATAGCCACTACTGCTATCCATCAGTGCGCGCTGTAATAATACGCCAACAGGCAGACCAGCACGAACGAGGCTGACCAATATCAGCGGTTGCTCTAGGGTTACGGTGTGCGCAAAAGTCTGCTGCAGCGTATAAGCAAGATTAGCAATGTCCGTTGCGGTTCGCTCTGTCCCTTGTGCTAGCGCTTGCTGATATAGCTGCTCATGTATTGCACTGGGCGCACTCTCTAAGGTAATCATATCTGAATAATGACGCTGACCACTTTGAATTAACGCTTCTTTTTGCGCAACAGGCACATCGGCAACCGCATTTTTATCGACCATATCTAATAACACGGTCACATCAGAGGCGAGATAACTGCCTGAGCCAAAATTATCTAATGTTACTTTATTTGGGCTAGACTCTATATGGTTAGCTAGGTTGGTAGCATTCATTAAACGTACCCAGTTTTAAGTTGTGAATGGAGTTGACCGCGACTCGGCATGCCATACCAGTCTAATAGCTGTAAAAAAGGTAAATCTGCCAAGCTATCACCAAAGCCAAAGCTGGGTCGCGCGTGGTCTAAATGATGCTCTAATAAAAACTGTACCGCATATTGTTTATGAACAGCGTGCGGTAGTATCGCTAAATTATTGGCGTTCACATGCACATAAAAATGCGTATCAAAATCTGGAATCAGCATCGCTAACTGCTTGGCTAATAATTCCAACGCTTGATGGTCTTTTTTAGCATGTTTAATTGCCAAGTAAATGGCTAACTCTTTATTATGAAAGCAGTCAGTATGCATCGTAAATATTAAATCATTATGACCGTTATCGTTTTGTGCATGATGCTCAGAGATTAGCTGAATAAGCTGATTTAAGTTATTTTGTAGAGGGCAGAGTTGCTCACTAATTTTTTGCTGCCAGTCACTAAGCGGCTGACCATTTGGCATTAAAATAATTGCGCCATGAGTCAATACTTGCCAACTATCAAGTGGTAATAGAACCCGTTTAATTTCAGAAGTATCACGCGCCGTCACAGCAATCAGTTCGGTGCTGGCAAGTAGCCAATTAAAGAACGTGGCTTGACGCTGGCTCATAAAACTTAATGGCTCGCTTTGTTTATTGACCGTCGCGCACACTAAGTTTTCAGGCTCAGCGGTAGGTAAATGCCAAGTATCAATCTTACGTTGCGTTTGAAATAAGGTATCGTCCAAATCCATTAAGGCATAGGGTTTGATAATAGTTAAATTAGGCTGAAAAAAAGTAGTCGTCATAGGATTGTCCGTACGCCATAAATTTTAATTTTATAATAGAATTGACGAGGCAGGACTCACCACTAACACATTACCTAAATCTGTCCACATTGTATCGACGCTATCCGCTGCTGTTTCTACACACAAGACAATCAAATCCCAATCGCTAGGCTCGACATTGTAAGCAAAATTGGTCATACCAAGCCCATAGTTATCGGTAAAGCTCAGCATGGTTGTAATGGCACCGCCAAGGGCGATCGGTGAGCGTGTCAGGGCGCTAAATTTAACCGTTGATGCTGTTGCAATATCTGATTCTTGCGTTTGTGCTTCTAACCATTCAGCCAGTAAAAACGGCAGCCAAACGAATTCATTACTGCCCAATACTAAGATTCTTTTTGGCAAACTCGTTATAGAAAATGAGGGTAGACCCTTAAACTTAGAGAAGTTTTGTTGAAATTGGGCTAAATAATCCTTGAAACCATCCTCACTATCAAGGGTCGGAAAACGCCCCCAATTACCCGTATTACCTAAAGTTTGAGTACCGGCAGCCGTTGTATTGACTGAGGGCATGACAATCGGTTCAGGATTTGGCGCATCCGTCCATTGCCACGCGCCAGATAATAAATGGTGGCGGTGAAATTCGATGTCTGGTAAGCGTTCGGCTATCTTGTCGTCCATGCCTGCCTGAGCTAATGACCAATCGACCAAGGTCGTTAAGTGTACTTGTTCTAACTGCGTCAATCCTGCATCACGTAAGGCGCTAACCACATTGATACAAGTATTGCCCGTTGAGGCTTCATCATCGACCATAATCAGAGTTTTACTGGCGAGTAATTGCGCTTGGGTAACGCTATCGGCACTTTGATAAATCAGATGCTGACTGGCATGACTATGGTCTTCGTTAAAAGTGGTCAGCAGGGTTTCTTGGTTATTATCATCGTGCTGGGCGTGACGAGTGGAGTTCAACAGTAACGCCTGTGGATAGCGAGTTTGCAAGGCTTGATGGACACCAGCCGACAGACCAACCGCAGTTTCTGCCATACCAATCACTAAAATAGGCTCAGGTAAATGATTTGGCACTAAATGTGCCAAATCAGTAAAAGCCTGACGCATGGTACTGGGTGCAATAGGAATATGCCGACCGAGCACTTTTGATACAAATAAAAAGGCGCGCTTTGGATTGATACGTTGCGCAAAATCTAACAAGTCTGCCAATTGATAAGGTTGGACGTCGGTATCTAGGTTGTGCTTATCATTGACGCGTTTGGTCGCTGCATTTATCTGATAGGTTAGGGCAAGCGTGCCACGAGGTAGGGTGATGGCGCATTGATGTAAATGATCAGCGGTGGCGCCATTGTAAGTCTCAGTCATCGTGTAGATGTATCCCGTGTTTAAAAAGTTTTGTATATTACTATTAATTGCCGCGATTTTATCACAACCACAACAGTGACGTTTTACTGTTATTGCACTTACTATGTTGAATTGAAATATCTTCTTATGCTTTGTGTTACTTATCCCAAACCAAGTTTATTAGTAGGTATATGAATGGCTATTATGGTAAAGTTATCTACCATTAGTGGTAGTTTTTTAGCTTCGATGGTCTTGTCTCAAAATAAGCAATTTTAGAAAAAAAGTATCAAAAAAAACCGTATCAAACCAAAAGCCACACTCATCCAAAAGCGATATAACAATAAATATTAAATAGGACTTATCTGCGCATGAATACTATCATTGTAAAAGCATCCAGAAACACGGACAGTGCCCCAAAATGTTCACTATCAACCCAAACCGTTGCATTTTCTCATTATAACCATCTCTCCAGTCAATTACCTGTTGATCCAATAACAAATGAGGTAGTCGCAGGTGGTATAACTGCGCAGGCAACACAGTGTCTAGACAATATAAAAGCCATCGCCCATAGCATCGATCATGTCATGGATGATGTCGTCAAAATAACGATTTTCCTAAAAGATATCGCGGATATTGCCGCTGTAGATGCGGTTTATGCTAACTTTTTCCAAAGCTATCTGCCGACACGTACGGTACTAGCCGTAGCTGCGCTACCTATGGATAAGGCATTGATACAAATAGACGCTGTTATCTCAAACGGTGAAGGCACGCATCCGCAAGCCGCTTGTGATTTGGTAAAAGTAACAAACGACACTGATAATGCCCCAAAAAATTCCGTGTCAACGCAAACGGTTGCTTTTTCTCATTACAACAATATTTCAGCGCAATTGCCTATCGACCCTAACACCGGCAGCTTAGTGACTGGCGGCGTAAAAGAGCAGACCGGACAGTGCCTAAAAAATATCAAGGCTATTTTAGAGAGTATCGATGTGCCTGTTGATGATATTGTCAAAGTAAATATCTATTTAACAGACCTTGCAAATATTGATGCTGTCAATGAAGTTTACACGACCTTTTTCCCAGATTCAGCGATTGCTAGAACCGTAGGCTATATGCCGGCACGAACTGTCAGTGCGGCGTCAGCGTTACCGATGGCTGCGTTAGTACAGATTGATGTTGTAGTATCGCACGGAGATGGCACGCCTCCGCAAGCCGTTGAAGACCGCCATGGCATCGTTATCAAAGCCAATAACACCACTAACGCGCCAAAAAATTCACTTAGCACGCAAACCGTTGCATTTTCTCATTATAATAATATCTCAGCGCAACTGCCTATCAGTCCTGCATCAGGAGAGATAGTGGTAAGCGATATCACAGCACAAGCAACGCAGTGCTTAGACAATATCAAAGCGATAGTAGAGAGTATTGGCCATGTCATGGACGATATCGTTAAAGTAACGATTCAACTTAAAAATATTGCTGATATTGCTGCGGTAAATAATATTTATGCGAGCTTCTTTAATAGTGATTTACCAGCTAGAACGGTCATTGGCGTGTCCGCTATTCCTATGGATGCTTTAATACAAATTGATGCGGTGCTTTCTAATGCTGAAGGTACGCCACCTGCATTGTCATAGTTCTTTAAGGGCTTGAAGGCGAGCCACTTAATAAGACGAGTAGATGTTTTTTACTTTTTATGACAGATATTTTTGAGTAGTATGATAAAAGGGCGCTAATAGTTTCAGCTATTAGCGCCCTTTTTATTGGCTTATTTTATTTTTAAATTCAGTTTGTCAGCTGCCGCGTTCGTATTGGTTTTAATGATTAGTTGAGGTTGTCTCTATGGCTATAAATTGTCATTGTTTGGTTGCCCGACGTGTGGACGTATGAACAGCTAGTTTGTCCTGATACCATGCCGCTTATTAAAGCTTCACACTGGTCATCACTGAGCGTACCTGACACGGTGTAATTTGCTTAGTGATGCTTTCTAATTTTGGTTTTTCTGTTAACCCTAGCCAGTAGCCAAAGCCAACTTGCGTTAAGTCGACACCGCTATGCGTGGTATAGCCAATGCCACCAGAGGGACGACTGTTAATCTCAAGGGCTCGGTGCTGACCGCTATCGTCCGCTTTGGTCTGTACGCTGACGATACCATCACAGCCAAACGCTTTAATTAAGGGTATAACTACTTCCATAACTGATTCGTCATAGCCAATATGCTGAATTTTACCCGTTTTATGGCGTGTGATGGCGGCTAACACTTCACCTTGCTCACATACCACATCGATAGAATACTCTTGTCCGGCAAGATAAGGCATTAATAGCATTGGAATCGGCTGCTCTTGCACCATTTGACTGTGCTGATAAGCATTAATAAATTGCTCGGTGCTTATTTTTTTATCTTCCGTGAAGTATAAATGCTCAAAGCTATCATAGCGCTCATCATTGTCTTTACCGGTATCAAGCCGCCAAAACCCTTGTGCAAATATACCCGTTACTGGCTTCACACATAGTGGTTGATGGTCATGCTCGGCAAGTAAGGCATTAAGCTCGTCTATAGTGTCAAAACGCCACGCTTCAGCGACCGGAATATCATGCGTGTGACAATGTTGCATAAAGGCAAATTTATCTTCAATCATCTCAAGCGCAAACACGCTAGTAGCACCCGTTAATAAGCGAATGCCAGCTGCCGTGAATGCGTCACGCTGCGCCTCATAATCAATACCATTACGACCAGTTAGTAGTACTTTGACATTATTTTGTTGTGCCTGCTCCAACACAAACTGCCAACGTGGCAAGAGTGGTTCAGCATTAATATCCTCATCATCCTGATGAGTAGTGCTCTGAGACGGCTCGTAATAACAGGTATCGGCAAATTCAAAAATCTCTGGACGCTCATGACGATGAGACGCAACAATATGTAAGGGTTTATCGGACGTTAACTTGAGCGCTTGCAAGCTGGCAAGCATATCGCGCTGGCTGGATTGACCTTCAGCCAACCATACTGAGATTAAGTCAGATGGATTTTTACCACCACTTTTAGATGGGTCATGGTTACTATTATTACTACAGTCATTGCTAGGACCGTTATTCATAGGTTTGGGCATAATTCTCTCAGCTGGCGTGATTGATATCTTATTGACGGCGTTCTATTTTTAATGATTTATTGATGATATTTTATTATCGCCATTATATACAAATGCAGCCGGATATAAATGCTTAACGACAACTTGCATATTGGTTCGCTGTAATTATTATGCTAGATCAGCCCATTAAGCAATAGTCGACATTCGTGCTACTATATGGCGAGCAACGCTATAAAAAATAATATGAATGATAAGGATAAACCATGAGCCAAACCTTGATTGCTGGAGCAAACGCAGCCTTACCAAATGATAATATTAGCATCCGTATTGTCAGTCAAAATGCCATTGACTGCGCCGCTTATCGGTTAACAACGGACGGACGCGTGCGTGGTGACGGTGATATGATATTTTATGGTCAAAAGCAAAGTGATGATGGTACGGTCAGCTTTCGCGGTCATGATAGTGATGGATTTTTTGATATCAACTTGCCTGCACAGCCTACCAGTATTGATAAGATTGCTCTGGCGTTTTCAAGTGATCAGCCCCTTGCGCAAATCGGCGATGTTGATATCCAAGTGCTGCAAGGCAATCAGGTGCTGCTTACCTCTCAGCTTAGTGCAGCAGGTCGCAGTGAAAAAGCCATTATCTTAGCAGAATGTTATCGTCGGCAGGGTAGCTGGAAGTTTCGCTTTATTGCCCAAGGCTTTAATGGCGGGCTAAAACCTTTATCCGAGCATTTTGGCGTTGAGATTGCCGACGATGTTCCTATTCAAGCTCAAGCTCAAAATCAGACTAATACATTAGCGTCTATTAATACCCAAAAACCTATTAACACTCAAAGAGCCTGCAGTCCGCCACCGATTCCTACCGCTCACAACACCGCAAAACCGGCTATTAATTTAAATAAAATTACCTTAACCAAGAATCAATCTAGTATTAACTTAACCAAGCGTGATGACTTTGGCAAAATATCCGTCAACCTTAACTGGAATCAGCGCCCTAATATAGACAAACAAGCCCCTAAAAAAGGACTGCTAGGCGACTTGTTTAAGCAGCATAAAGACGGCGGTATAGACCTTGATGTTGGCGCGATGATTCATCTAAAAAATGGTGAAAAAACGCTCATTCAGGCGTTGGGTAATCGCTTTGGTAGCCTATCCTCTGAACCTTACGTATGTTTGCGCGCTGATGATAGAACAGGGCAGACCAGTGGCGGTGAGTGGCTCGATATTAACGGTCAACATTGGGCGCAAATCGAAGAGGTGTTTATCTTTGCTTTTATTTATGAAGGTGCACCCAACTGGGCGCAAACCAATGGCGTGGTTACCATTCACGTGCCTGAGCAGCCACCGATTGAAACCCAATTAACCGAAGGCGCTGGTAATCTACCGATGTGTGCCATTGCCCGCTTGGTCAATCAAAATGGCAGCATCAATGTTGAGCGTATTAATGAATATTTTAAAGGTCATCAAGAGATGGACAAAGCCTTTAACTGGGGCTTTAGCTGGAAGCGGGGCAGTAAATAGAGCTTTTGTTTTAAGAGTTAATATCTATATTCATTATAACGATGAGATGTCTTAATGTGGGAATTGATCACGCAAATGCTGTCAAGGATGACACTGATTATCACCATTGCTTTTCTTATCACCCGCTTATCTATCTTTAGAAAAATGATTTATCACCGGGTTGGTATTGGTGGTTTGTTTATCTTAATCATTATATTTGGTATGTTTGGAGTTATTGGTAATTATACCGCCTTAGTAATAGAACCCGGCAGTCAGACAATAGTGTCAAGCTTATGGAATCCCATCCTTGAGTCTAATAATGCTGTAGCGGATACCCGCAATATCGGCATTATTATCGGTGGGTTTTTTGCCGGTCCAATCGTTGGTATCGGGGCGTCGTTGATTGCAGGCGGGCATCGCTTGTTAATGGGCGGCTTTATTAGCGGCTCTATTTTTTGGATATCTATTTTAGGCGGTGCTCTTGCAGGATGGTTTGGCTATAAGCGTCGAGGCATGAGTCTTATTAAGCCCAAACACATGTTTTTTATCAGTATCATTATTTTAACCATTCAGATCATAGCCGTACCCATCTTAACTACTGATCATATGCGCGCGCTCAAATTAATCAGTTTTACCGGTATACCGATCATTGTTATCAATAGTCTTGGTATCTGGATATGTGCGATGATATTTTATAATGCAGTGCAAGAGGAGGAGAGGACACGCGCAAACCAGACAGTAAAAACATTCTCAATCGCTGATCGTACCTTTTCTCTATTTCGCGCCGGATTGGATGAAACCTCTGCCAGAGAAAGTATAAAAGTAATCAAACAATTAACAGGGGTGGAGCATGTTGCAATAACCAGAGGCTTACGCGAGCTTGCGTATACAGGAACAGCCACGGATCAAAAGAGAAACGCTGAGCAGGATTTAAAGCTACGCAAAAAGGTGTTAGAAACGGGTAAATCCGTACTAAGCGAGTCAGAATCAAAGTGGGTATTTTCAAATAAAGCTAAGAGCCGCGCATCGGTAGTACTGCCATTTTGGGTTCACGATAAGACAATTGGCACCATTACCTTCTACTATGGAAGCTCGATACACATTACTGCTGTTGAAAGAGAGCTAATCGAAGGCTTAAGCAAGTTATTTTCAAGTCAGTTAGAAATTGGCGAGATTGAACGACACAATAAGTTATTACAAAATGCGAAAATAGAGGCGCTACAATCACAAATCCAACCTCATTTTTTATTTAATGCGCTCAATACCATTGTGGCATTATGTAGAATTGATCCCATGCTCGCACGAGATTTACTGCTGCATTTATCCACTTATCTGCGCAATAACTTATCAGGTATTGGGGAATTTTTGGTATCAGTTAATAAAGAGATGGAGAATGTACAAGCATATCTAGCCATTGAACAAGCACGTTTTCCCAATAAATTTGATGTGCAGATAGCCATCGATGAAAATGCCAATGAACTGCTTATTCCACCATTTATTATCCAACCTTTAGTTGAAAATGCCATCAAACATGGCGAGTTTAAAAAAGCCAAAATAAAAGGCATCGTTTCCATTGAAATTAAGTTAAGTGCTGATAATTTAATTGCCATTAAAGTTAAAGATAATGGTGTTGGCGTAGCGTCAAATCGAAGGGTAGACTTGGGTGAACGTGTGGTCAAGTCCTCAAAGGATGGCAGTGGCACGGCACTATTTAATATAAAAGAACGACTTACAGCGTTATATAGTCAAGATGCTAGGTTCGCTATTAGTAGCAATCCTGGCAAGGGAACGTGTGTTTCCATTACCTTGCCAGCTAAAACTTAGGGAAAAGTGCTGATGAATGTCTATGTGATTGAAGATGAAATATTGGCAAGACAAGAATTGATTTATTTGCTAAATGATACAGGCAAGGTAGCTGTGGTTGGTGAAGCAGAGGATATTCATCAAGCTCTGTGGGATATCAATGAAAAACAGCCAGATGCAGTATTTTTGGACATAGAGCTTGAAAGTGGTAATGGTTTAGACCTTGCTAAGCAATTTAGGAATATGAAAAAGCCACCGATGATTGTATTTGTGACTGCCTATGATGAATACGCCGTGAAGGCGTTTGAGCTTGATGCTATAGACTATATTGTCAAACCTATTGATAAAGCGAGGCTGACAAAAGCAGTTGATAAGCTGATAAAGCTGGCTGGAGCGCCCGAATTAGAAGCTAAAGTTGAGCCGCCAGTTTTAGAAAATAAAGAAAATAAGGATAAGAAATATAGTATTACGGTTAAAGAAGAAGATCGTATTATTGTTATTAAGACCAAGGATATCTTATATATTGGCACGGAAAATCGGCAAGCTTATATTCAAACTATAGATAAAAAATATGAAACCGATACCTTACTTTATAAAATAATGGACAAGCTGGGAGACAGTTTCGTCCAAGTACATAGAGGTTATATTGTTAATATTAAACAAATAGCCGCCTTAGAGCCTTGGTTTAATCGAACCTATTTAATCATTCTAAAAGATGGCTCAAAAGTGTCGGTAAGTCGCTCCTATGTAAAAGCAGTAAAACAAGTGCTCGGATTATAAAATGATTTAAAAGTTGTGATAAAAAATTCTGGTTTTGATTTTAAATAAAAGAAGAGAGGATAAAATACCCTCTCTTCTTCTCAGCTTTATTATCGAGTACGTACTTGCTACTTGTGACTTACTAATAATTTCCAATCAATTATGACCAGCCTATCAATTGTGCAAATACTAATGCAACGATTGAGATTGTCGCCCATACTCCAAAAAGCGGTAAGAAAAAGCGTAACCATTTTTGGTAAGGAACACCGGCGATAACTAGTGCTGCCATAAAATAACCACTTGTAGGGAAGAGTACGTGCGTAAAGCCATCGCCAAGTTGATAGGCTAGTACCGCAGTTTGTCTCGTTACACCAACAAGGTCAGCCAGCGGTGCCATAATAGGCATCGTGACCAGCGCTTGTCCACTACCAGAGGATATTACAAAATTAATGGCTGTTTGGACAAAATACATACCAACAGCTGCCAACTCAGGAGGTAAATCGCCAACTAAAGTTCCTAGAGCATGTACGAGGGTGTCCATGACGTTGCCATCTTCTAAGACTACAGCAACGGCACGAGCTAAGCCGACGATAAATGCTCCCATTAATACATCTTTAAAGCCTTGGTTGAATCCATCACATATCTCAGTAAGCTTGAGACCAGCAATCATTCCAACGACGATGCCCATGATGACAAACAGTCCGGACATCTCTATCATGAACCAGCCTTGCTTAAGTACGCCGTATACTAGTACTGCAAGTAGAATAAGCGTTGCATATGCAGCTAGTTTTTGACGAGACGTCATGGTAAGAGCAGTACCACCGGTAATCTGATTAAACTCTATTCGTTTTGCACTATCTTCTTCATACACCAAACTTTTGGAAGGATCTTTCTTAATCTTTTTTGCATATCTTATAATGAAGAAGATAACTGCAGTTACTGCCAGAACGAATACGACTGAACGTAATCCCATTCCTGAGAATACAGGTAATCCAGATAACTTTTGACCAAGACCGGTATTGATTGGATTGAGCACACCAGCGCTAAAACCAGCCCCAGTTCCACATAATGAAATTGCAGCAGCCGTTACCGAGTCGTATCCCAAGGCGATAATTAAGGGCATAATGACTGGAATATATACTAATGATAATTCTGGCGTACCAATTAGCGTGGCAATAAAAGCAAATGTTGTTGTCAATACCGCTATTAATAGTAAGCCATTATTAGCAAATTTACGTGCTAGCTTATCAACGACGACCTCGATAATTCCTGTCCTTCTAAGTACCATAAACATCCCACCGATAATGAATGTGAAGAACACAACTTCACCCGCATCGATAAGACCTCTAGGAACAGCAGTTAGAAATTCGGTAACCCCAACTGGCGTTTGCTCTATAAGATGATAGGACGTGGCATCAATTGTCGTTCTACCTTCTGGTCCAAGGACACGGTCATATTTACCAGAAGGGATTAGATGCGTAAGCACTGCTGCAATGGCACTAAATACGAATAAGATGACGTAGATGTGCGGCATTTCGAACTTTTTTTTCTCATATCCTATTTCTATGTTATCTACTTTGTCCACGTTATTAGCATCGTTCTTTGACATGTCGTTCACCCCAAATAATCCATTTCAGAGAATATAATTTACCTGTCTTACACCGCTAAAATTGTAATATAGAAGGGCTTAATCATGTTGTAAATCGAACGAAACGTGCTTATATCAAACGAGTGGTACATAATCGCAAACGAGCTGCCTATTTTTTAAATTGTAAACCGAGTCAAACCTGGTGGATTTATGATTTGCATACGGAATAATTCTAAAGCTGCATAGAACAGTTTTTATTTATTGGGGATTACCAAGTTAGATAAATATAAAGATACTCCAATAAAAAAAGCATCCTATAAGAATCAGGATGCTTTTTTTATGACAACTTTTCTATGTAGCCTACCTCAGCCTTCATTGGCTAGGCATGCGGTATGATCGTTGGCATCAAGTCATGGAAAGTACGACCTGAAGCCGTTTCACCAATGGCATGCATTTTCCACTCATTATTATGACGATAGACTTTTGCCATAATCATTGCCGTATGAGGACCTTGCGATGACAAGTTATAACGCGCCACTTCGCTATTATTATTGGCATTAACAATACGGCAGAATGCATTTTCAACCGTTTCAAAGCTCTGTCCAGTGAAGCTGTTGACCGTAAATACTAATGACACGACGCTAGCAGGCACTTTTGAGAGATCAACATTGATAACTTCATCATCGCCGTCACCATCGCCGGTACGGTTATCCCCAGTGTGGACGATGCTGCCATCTTTTGACTTTAATTGACTGAACCAAATGGTATCAACGGGCTGCTTATTACTATCAAACATGATGCAAGAGGCGTCCAAGTCAATAGAATCACCACCACTACCACCGCCGAATAATTTACCTAATAATCCACTTTTTTTCTCTTGAGGCGCTTGTGCAACATCCCAGCCCAAACCTAATTTTACTTGAGTAAGCGTGCCACCTGCTTCTTTGCTTAAGGAGATTTTTTGTCCCTTTTGTAGACTGACTGCCATGCGATAATCCTTATAATAGTTATTGTTTACGTTAAAAAAATAAATTGATACTAATAAATTGGTACTAATGAAATGTCGCTAAAATATTCAGAGCTTTGCTTGTCAGGGTTTTGCTTACAATACATTGCCTAAAAAGCCACTATTACCACCGCGACCGCCCGAGCTGGTGCCCAAGATACTTTGTAGCCAGCCTTGATAACTGTCACGATTACGTGAGCAAATGACCACTTTACCTGTACCGGAGAAGTTTAAAACCATACCTTCGCCACTGGTGACAGAGTTGATAATATTGCCCATAAAGCCTTTTTTCTTGCTGGTGGCAACGGAGAGTTTGTACTCTAAGCGCGAATCCCAACAGACCACGTGACCATTATCAATAATCACATCTTTACCGGGTTCAACATCAATCTCAAACAACGAGCCAAAGCCTGAAACCACGACTTGACCGTTACCTTGAGTCTGCATGACCATAAATCCGCCGGTATCGCCAAATATAGCGCCGCCCAAATTACGCTGAATTTTGGCTTTAACGTCAACACCCGTTTGCGCGGCAACAAAGGCACCATCGCTCAAAGTATATTGCTGTACGCCCACGTCCAATATCTGCATATCGCCATCAAGTGTGGGAGCAAGCAGGCAATCACCTTCGCCATTCACCGCCTCAATCTGCTGCTGAAATAATGACTCATCATTGGCAAAACGGCGCATCAAGGATTGGACTAATCCGCCTTGTAGCTTACCTTTAAGCTCAAGGTTAGACTCCATCATTACCATGGCATTGGCTTCACAATAAATTGAATCGCCTTTTTTGAGGTTACAATGTAAAAAAGGTTCAATCGTACCGATTAAGCTGAAAGTTGCTGCCATAGATGGGAAATCCTTATATTGATGCTTTAATAATATTGAGACGTTAATGTTAGTGATACTTTAATATAGTTCTGAATATTTCTATAAAACTAAGTTCCAAAAAAATAGGTTCCAAAACATATTTTCACTTGCCAATTACTTTTAAAGCCATCAAATGTGATAGTAGGGCACACTTGATGGCTTTTTTAAGTTACCGATTCAGCTTTAGAGCTTAGATATTTAGGCTTAAACATTAACGCCATAAGATGATGCTAAGGGACCTAGACCACCGCTAAAGCCTTGACCGACAGCGCGGAATTTCCAATCACCGCTATGACGATACAATTCACCGAAAATCATTGCCGTCTCAGTGCTGCCATCTTCTGATAAGTCATAACGAGCGATTTCAGCTGCGCCATTATCATTGACCACACGGATGTAAGCATCGCCGACTTGACCAAAGTTTTGGTTGCGCGCTTGACCTTCATAAATAATGGCACATAAAGCAATTTTGCTGACGTCAGCTGGCACGTTTGCTAAGTTTACTTTAATGGCTTCATCATCACCATCGCCTTCGCCAGTACGGTTATCGCCAGTGTGCTCAACCGCGCCATTATCTGATTTTAAGTTATTAAAGAAGATAAAATCTTGGTCGTTACGCACTTTACCAGCTTCATCAACTAAGAAACCAATAGCATCTAAGTCAAAATCTTGACCGTCAGTTGCACGAGGATCCCAACCCAAACCAACGGTAATGTTGGTTAAGCCCGGCGCTTCTTTTGATAAGTTGACGTTGCCGCCTTTTGTTAAGCTAATAGCCATAAAATTGTCCTTTGAAGTTTTGATTGTATGAATTTATTGTTTGATATAATTGAGCTAAAATACTGAAGAAAAATATAGCAGCTGATGCGGTTACACATATGCATATATTAGCTCAAGCAGCATTTATTTGTATTGCTACATATTTATAATAGGTCATATATTTTTTCAAGTTTTACTATACTAAGCGTTTACAGACTAAGCAAGTCGTATTTTGTGCTGATGTATTACACTTGTATCATAGTTGAATGACAAGTGATTAAAACCTTAATGAATGATTATTAAATAGGGGTGATTTGTATCAAAGCTATTTATCGTTCATAAATGTTATAATTCATAAAGGACAAACTATAAGGTAAAAAACGCGGCATACAACTGGGTATACTTGTATTTAAGCTATATATTGCAGCGACTTTCGCTATTATCTTATTTGTGTTTTATAATAGTGCGCTCTCAGGTTCCCTCAACCCTGACTTAAAAAAAGGACTCTTTTATGAGCATCAGTACGACGTCAACTATTCCCATTCAATCCATTCGCTACAGCCGTGCTTTATTTTGGCTAGCGAGTCTGCACATCTTTATCATCGCTATCAGTAATTACTTGGTACAAATACCTGTCGGACTATTTGGCTTTATTACCACGTGGGGTGCGATTACCTTTCCGTTTATTTTTTTAATAACTGATTTGACCGTGCGTATCTTTGGTCAGAATTTGGCAAGACGAATTATTTTTTTCGCGATGCTTCCAGCACTGGCTATCTCTTATTATTTTTCCGTAGTGTTTGCAGACGGTCAGTTTGTTGGTCATGAGCATCTGTTAGACTTTAACTTGTTTGTATTTCGCATAGTCTTGGCAAGTTTTGCCGCTTATGTCATTGGTCAACTTTTAGATATTCAAGTGTTTAATAGATTACGTCAGCTTAAAACTTGGTGGATTGCGCCGCTTACCTCAACGTTTATTGGTAATTTAATCGATAGCCTTTGCTTTTTTGCCATTGCTTTTTATAAAAGTCCAGACCCTTTTATGGCAACACATTGGATCGAAATCGGTACTATGGATTATCTATTTAAGATGGTGATAGGAGTATGTGTCTTTTTGCCGCTATACGGTGTGATATTGGCAAAATTGCAAAAGATGTTGGCAGGGAAGTAAAGAGTGATACAACGCAACGGTCATTAGGCAGATATAAGAATATTTTGGAATAGTTAGGGATGTATGTAGGGTGGTAGGTAAATAAGATCAATAGGTTATAGCTAAAGCGCAACTAAAGCTAAATGAACATTAAAGATATTTATCTTCTACTACTATTGAAAGTCTGCTAAGACAACAGGCTATGAAGCAGCAAGGAAGCCACTTCATAGCCTGTTTTATGATTAGGTCAATAAAGAAAAGTTAGGCCGCCTTATTCGCTGCATTATAACTTTCATTACCAATCGTAGTCCCTGCAAAATCATCTGCTCCGATAGACTTACCGAGGACACGGTTACCGACGACACCTGAGGTGATAGAGCCACTGACATTCACCAGCGTGCGCATCATATCGATTAACGGCTCAATCGAAATCAACAATCCGGCAAGCTCTAACGGCATACCTAAAGTCGATAACACGATAATAGCAGCAAACGTCGCGCCACCACCCACGCCTGCTACGCCAAATGAGGCAATCATAGAAATACCTATCACAGAGGCGAGGAAACCAAACGACCAAGGGTCAATACCCATCGTCGGCGCAATCATAATCGCCAGCATAGCAGGATAGACACCGGCACAGCCATTTTGCCCAATAGTCGCGCCAAAAGATGCAGAGAAGTTAGCAATAGGTTTGGCCACGCCCAGCTCGTTAATCTGCGCATCAATATTCAATGGAATAGACGCCGCCGAACTACGTGAAGTAAAGGCAAAAGTTAAGACCGGTGCAATCTTCTTAAAATGGGTAATCGGTGAGCGACCCGTCAATGCAATAATGAAGGCGTGCACCAATAACATGATAAATAGAGCGACATAAGAGGCTAATAAGAACTTCGCCAATTGCCAAATAGCAGTCGCATCAGTGGTGACTATCACCTTGATCATTAGCGCTAAAATACCATAAGGCGTCAAACGAATGATAAAGCGGACTAAGGCCATAATCCAGCTTTGTAAGATGTCGATACCGCGAATAATGACCGCGCCTTTTTCAGGCTCATTTTTATTAACGGTCAATGCCGCTACCCCTAATAAGCTAGCAATGACTACCGCTGCTATCATGGAGGTGCTTTCTAATCCGGCAAAGGTGCCGCCGATACTAGTAGGAATAAAGCTTAAAATCAGACCTGGTATCGTTAGATCGGCCACTTCAGTGCTGCTCTCTATCATGCTTTGGCCACGAGCAATTTCTGATTGACCCTGCACGATTGAGCTGGCATCAAGATGGAATAGATTGGCAATGATAGCGCCATCTAAGGCGGCAATACCGGTGGTAATCAGTAAGGTGCTGATAATCCAAAAGCTCATCGAGCCGATCATAGAGGCTTTCTCTAGGCGAGCGATTGCAGCCAATATCGAAATAAAGACTAACGGCATAGCGATCATTTTGAGCAAGTTCACATAGCCATTACCCACGATATTAATCCAAGGTAAAAATTCAGTAGTATCAATGTTAAGGGCTGAGAGTATCAGGCCATAGACGACCCCAAGAAACAAGCCTAAAAAAACACTGCGACTTAACGAGTCACTTTGACGATGGTAACGCCACAAGCCATAAAGCAGTACTATAAAAACAGCAACTAATAATAAAATCATGGTGAGCACCCTAAACCGCTAAGAAATACAAAGTAATATAAAGAAAGACATAGAAAATATTGTGGGCCATTATCCTCATTTATCGCATGAGGTCCAACACTAAGTGATGATGTTGATATTCCATTTAGATATAAGTAACAAGATATCAAGTTGTGTTTTTACTTATTTATTGTTTAACAAGGTGAGGCGTAAGTTATATTCTAAAATTCCATTTGCAATCATATATATAGAATAATATTCAAAAAAACAGGCTATAGCAAATAATTGCTATAGCCTGTGAATGACTATAAAAACGCTAAATTAGGCAGTTAATCTAATTGTCTGGTTTTTAATTCAGGGTTGTTAGCCTCTTTAAGCGCCTCAACTTTACGATGCTTAAGTGACGCTAATAGTGCCCAGCCGATAAAGGCAATACCGATAAGACCAGTGATAAGCTCTGGCACATGGAACTTGACCGATAGCAGCATGATAATGGCTAACGCACCAATCGCATAATGTGCGCCGTGCTCAAGATAGATAAACTCATCAAGCGTGCCTTTATCTACCAAGAAGATAGTCATAGAACGCACGAACATCGCACCAATTGCTAGACCGAGCATGATCACGATAACGTCATTAGTAATCGCAAATGCGCCAATAACACCATCGAAACTGAATGAGGCATCAAGGACTTCTAAGTATAAGAAACCAATAATACCGCCTTTCATAATCGCGCTCGTTGCCGCAGCTCCTGAACCACTGGCTTCGTTTTCTAAATCTTCTTCTAAGTCGCCCTCTAACATACCAGAGACTACTTGCACGCCTAGATAGATTAAGATACCCCAAATACCTGCCATCAATACAGCATTGGCTTGCTCAGCACTGGCCCACGTGACGGCAACCATCAGCACAATAAGCGCCACAAAAACACTCATGGCATCAACTTTGCCCAGTTTCGCTAAGCGGCTCTCTAACCAATCGAACCAATGCACTTCTTTGTCGTCAAAGATAAAGTTTAAAAATACCAGTAATAAGAAAATACCACCAAAGGCAGATATTTCAGCATGATGCGCTAACAATCTTGCCGAGTATTCCTTAGGATCATTTAACGCCAGATTAATAACTTCCATCATGCCAAGGTCTGCGGTGACCGCAACAATGACAATCGGGAATACCAAGCGCATACCGAATACAGCAACTAAAATACCAACCGTTAAGAAAATCTTTTTCCAAAATTCGTCCCAGCCTTTAAGGACTGAGGCGTTAACTACCGCGTTATCAAATGATAACGAAATTTCCATCACAGCCAAAATGGCGGTAATTGATAGTGTGGCTATCAGCCCGCCCATACCACCATGTGAATACCCCCACCACGCAGCTACCGCCAAAGCGATTGCTGTGAAAATGAAGTCTAAATAAAAATGTCTCATGACATATCCTGTCTGGTTACGTAAAGCTTGTGCCTAGCGCTCATAGCGATAGATCAGTTATCAAGGAACAGATATCAAAGAAAGGATATCGGGAATATGATATGAAAAAACTGATATTTACCATAAGAGATAGACCATAAAAAAGCGGCTATCGCTAGCCACTTTTTGTGCATAATTTTAAATGAAACATAAAGCATTTTTCTAGGTTTTGCTATAGCGAATTGTGGCTATTTTGCAACCAACCGCGCTTTACCTTTTAGACACGATATCAGTAACCATATAAATATCAGTAACTGCCTAAATATTAATGCCATATTGATGACACATGGCTTGCAAACCACCTGCATAACCTTGACCAACCGCACGGAATTTCCACTCGCTGTTATGACGATATACTTCGCCAAATACCATTGCCGTTTCTACCGAATAATCTTCTGCTAAATCAAAACGTACCACTTCAACGCCCGTTTCTTCATTGACTACGCGGATAAAGGCATTGGCAACTTGACCGAAGTTTTGGCTACGAGCAGCGGCATCATGGATGGTTACAGTGACGACGATTTTATCGACATCAGCGGGAACTTGGGTAAGGTTGACTTTGATTACTTCGTCATCGCCATCGCCTTCGCCGGTACGGTTATCACCCGTATGTTCAACCGCGCCATTGTCTGATTTTAGCTGATTATAAAAAATAAAGTCATGGTCGCCGCGCACTTTACCAGTGGTATTGACTAGGAAAATACTGGCATCAAGGTCGAACTCAGCACCGGACGTTGCGCGCTCATCCCAGCCAAGTCCGATAAGTAATTTGGTTAAGTTTGGGTCAGTTTTGGTCAGCGATAAGTTACCGCCTTTATTCAATGATAAAGCCATGATATGTCCTTGTTATTGGAGTGACGTATTAGAGTCAGTTATTGCAAACAATTATTAAAGTAGCATGAAAATTATTAAAGTAGCATTAATAATCATGCTAAAAGTTTACAAAGTAGCGCTCTATCATAACAACAAAAAATGACCCAATCAAAGTCGATTGAGTCATTATTGTTTTAAAACCGTTATTGGCTAATAAACTTAAAGTTAATAGTCGTTAAACCAACTAATCTCTAGTCTTAAAAGACAGTATTTTTAAAGTATTACGCTTAACGATGGCGAATCTCAAAACTTTGATGAATCGGTTTTTTAACATCAAAATCAAAGCCAATGGTTTGCGCTGTGATATCAATAATATTGTAGCGTTCAGTTAATTGCTCATCCAACTCAAAACGAGTAAAGTTATTTGAGAAATACAATACGCCGTCAGCAGTTAAACGGTTCATCGCGCGATTGATAAGCGCAGTATGGTCGCGCTGTACATCAAAGGTGCCTTGGAATTTTTTCGAGTTTGAAAAAGTCGGTGGATCAATAAAGATAATATCAAACTGCTCCGTATTGTCTTTAATCCACTCAAAAATGTCTGCAGCGACAAAATGATATTTATTACCACTGACATTTAGACCATTCAGCGCAAAGTTTTGTTTGCCCCAGTCTAGATAGTTCTGCGATAAGTCAACACTGGTGACCTTTTTGGCGCCAGCCAATGCCGCATGCACACTGGCGGTACAGGTATAGGCGAATAAATTAAGAACCGCCTTGCCTTTACTATTGGCTTTGATACGCGCACGCATATTACGGTGGTCAATAAACAGACCAGTATCGAGGTAATCGGTGAAGTTCACGTAAAAATAAGCGCCATCTTCACGAGCAATATAAAACTTACCGCGCTTTTCCGTATTGCCTTGTTTGCTATATTGGTCATTACCCGATTGGCGGGCGCGAGTTTTGATAAAGATTTGCTCACGGTTAATACCAAACACTTCACGAATACCCATTAACGCCAAATTAAAGCGCTTTTTCGCGGTTTCAGGTGGTATGGTTTTTGGTGGCGCATATTCTTGTACGTGCACATAATCACCATATAAGTCGATAGCCACTTTAAAGTCGGGCAAATCGGCATTATAAACCCGCAAATTGCTGACATTTTCTTTACTGGCTTGTTTTTTTAGGCGACCCAAGTTTTTTTGCAAACGATTGATAAAATCTTGCCCTTCTTCAGACACGATTTCACGTTTTTCAAACTGGCTCATTAAATGACCAACTTTCCCAGCAATCAATGTGCCGTAACGGAAATAAACTGTGATTGCACCATTATGGCAGCGCAAGGTTTTTGGCTCTTTAATCGGTAAAATATCTACTTGTTCGACATGCGACGCTAATATGCCTAGCATTGGCGTGATACCACTACCGGCAAAGCTGTCTTGCAAAATAAGCCCAATCGCTTGATACAGCGGCTTAATCATCTCTTCATCACCCAAACGTTCACCATAAGGTGGGTTGGTGATAATCAGAGGATTGCTCAATCTGCCGTCATTAACCATCGGACGTAAGCGACTATTAAGTTGGTCAAGAGCGCGAGTTTCAAGGTCGATAAGGGGTAATAAGTCATGTAGACCAGCAGCGATTAAATTCTTCTCTGTCGCTAAAATAGCACCGCTATCAGCATCAAAGCCTAAAATAAGGGGCAAAGTATCAGGTTGTTCGCAAGCAATCGCTAGTGCTTCTCTAAAGCGCGTTTGTGCATCATCAATCATCGATAACCATAGTGTCTCGTCATGATGTTGCCATTGATAAAAACCAAATTGATTAGCCGCTTTATCAATACCGACCGCATAGTCGCAATGCATAAGCAAAGCTTCGATAAGAAAGGTGCCTGAGCCACACATTGGGTCGATTAAGGCATTATAGTAAGGCGCATCACCTTCATCACTTTTCTTATGCCAGCCTGCGCTATAGAGTAGGGCAGCCGCTAAGTTTTCTTTTAACGGTGCATCAGTCATTGCCACGCGATAACCACGGCGATGCAAGCTAGTACCTGATAAATCTAAATATAACTCTGCTTGTTTATCATTGACGGTAGCAAAAATAGAAAAGTCTGGGTTTTTACTGTCTACGTTTGGACGGCTGTCAAAAGCTTCAGTAAAGGTATCCGCAATCGCATCTTTGATACGTAACATGGCAAACTGCTGACTGACCGCAACGCGCTTATCGACAGACAAGCGAATAGCAAAAGTTTGCTCAAGTTTAAACTCTTTTGTCCAGTCAACCGACTTTGCCAAACCGTACAGCTGCTCAGCGACATCATATTCAGCATTGATATTTTTGCGTTTAATCAGCATCAATACGCGTGATGCGACCCGCGACCATAAACAAATTTGATATAAATCCTGTAACGAGCCGGTGACGGTCAGACGTCCCGTACTTTTTATTTCGCTCTCAATACCGAAGCTGGTTAGCTCAGTTTGTAGCGGTACTTCCAGCCCATCGGCACAGGTGATGATAAGGTCAAGCGATAATGCGGTCGATGTGGATAAAGCAGCGGGCGCGGTGTGTTCGGTCATACGGATACCTGTGTGGCTAAATGGGCTAAGCAAAAAGTAAAAAAAAGATTTTAACCGATGATTTTACCATAATTCAAAGCATATGTTTTAGAGCTAAGCACTTTTCCTTGTGGTAGTGGCTAATGCTCTTTGCTAATTGCTTTTCTTATCTAATAGTGGGGTTGTTGTGGCAGTTTCAGCTGTTGGTTGCTTATCAGCCGTAAACGATTGACCAGTGATAGGGTAATCGCTATCTTTCGGCATGAGTAGGCGTATATGCGGGTAGGGCGTCATAATATTGGCGGCATCAAAAGCGCGCTTAATATTCTCGGTAAGGTCTTCTTTAATTTTTGGCATGCGCGCCACCGAAGCAGGCTTGACCCAAAAGCGCACGATAAAAAAGATACCGGACTCGCCAATCTCGGCTACCGTTGCTGACGTTTCAGGACGACTTAATACCACATCAGTATCACTGAGTACCTTTAATATCTCACTACGCGCCGCATCAATATCACCTTCTAAGGCGATACGTACCCGAATATCAAAACGAATAAAGTTCTTCGATGTTAAATTGGTCACTTCAGAAGACGCTACTGTCGCATTTGGTACAATAACGGTGATGTTGTCACGGGTTAAAATATGAGTGGTACGCAGCGAAATGATGACCACGCGCCCCTCAACATCATTAATATTAATCCAGTCACCGACCTGAAAGGCTTGATCAATTAGAATAGTAATCCCAGCAATAAAATTCGCTAATGTTGACTGCGCGGCAAAGCCAACTGCTAAACCAACAATACCTAAACCTGCGACTAATGAGACAATATCAAAACCAAATTGCGCCATAACGCTGGCAAGACCAAAGACTAAAATCAATACCGTAAGAATGTTTTTGAGTAGCTGTTCAATAGAGGCATTAAGACCATAATGTTGCAGGACTTTATGGATAATCTGACCAGAAGATGCCCAGAGAACGTAGTAGATTCCTGCCCAAACGCTGGCCTTTGCCGTTGATTTAACCGTACTAGGATCAAAATAAATTTGGCTCATAATGGCAAGCATACTTGCCACCACCCACATATAACGCAGCACGGAACGTACAATATTAGCGCGGCGCTCATTCAGACGGATACGAGCGCTGTTATGTTTGACCAGATAAATCGCCAGCCAATAAAAAAACCCCACAATGACCAGCAATATGAGGACTTTGATGCTGCTACTGATTAACTCAACCGCATGCGCAGTCCAGTCGCGACTGTCTTCTTCTAGGGTGCCGCCAATGGCAAGGTATAGGCTGGAATGTAAGTCTCGAGCAATTTCTTGAAAAAAATCAGTAATACCAGCAATTGCCATTGTTTTATCCATGGGGTTTTAATAAGTAAGACTTATCTAAAAAGTGTACTCGGCACTGAACTAAAAACCATCTTGTATAGGTTTTTGGTCTTGGTAAGGAATAGACATTTGCGCTTGCACATCACGTAGAGCGGTGCGCAGACCCTCTAAAATGGTTGGATGATAAAATGGCGTATCCAGTAATTGTTTAATGCTTAAATCATTGGTGATGGCAACGGCTAAAATATGAGCAATATACTCAGCATCTGGTCCGACCATACTGGCACCTAAAATTTTATCTGTCTGTTTACAGCCATAAATATGCAATAGACCACAGTTGACGCCCATGACCCGGCTACGTCCTTGATTGTCAAAGCTGACTTTACCAATCACATATTCACGCTCTGACGCTTCAATTTCAGGGCGCGTCATACCCACATTTATAATTTGCGGCTCACAAAAGACAATGGATAAGGGGATGGCAGGCGAGCGAATATAAGCATCTGTGTTATTGGTGCATACGGAGCTACCGGCACTAAAGCCTTCATCGCTAGCAACATGGAGTAGGGGAATATGGGCATTGGCATCACCGATAATATAAACTTCTAAATCGCCGATTTGTCCCGTATTTATATCTAGATTTTGCGGACGGTTTTTCTCATCTAGCGTCACACCTAAATTTTCTATGCCCAGTTGGTCAATCGTGTTGCGCCGTCCGGTCGCGACCAAAACATACTCACCTTGCCATTTATGTGCGTGTCCATCGCTGTCTGTATAGTTGAGAAATGCTGTTGTTGCTTTCTCACTAGACTGATCATCGCTCGCATACTCGCCAACCTCTTCAATCTTACTGTTTAGCTGCATCGTTAATTCAGAGCTTAAGCACGCAACCGCTTTTTCATTAATAGCGTCATCTTTTAGACCAGCTACTCGATTATTACGATTAAATAACGTGACAGCAACGCCCAAACGGGTAAAGGCTTGCGCTAGCTCTAAGCCAATTGAGCCTGCACCGATAACCGCCATAGACTGTGGTAAATCATTTAATTCAAATACCGTGTCTGAGGTGAGTAATCTATCGCCAAGTTCTTCTGTCCAACCCTCAGGAATAAAAGGCGTACTGCCAGTAGCAATAATAATTTTATCGGCTTTTATATGCTCGTTATTAACCTCGATAATGCCTTCATTATTAATATACGCACGACCAGAGATTTTTTGATTTTCAGACCAACTCTCAACTTGTTGCTCAACAAAACCGGCAAAACGATTGCGCTCTGATTGCACACGAGCCATGACTTGCTGACCGTCGATTTTTACCTCAGAATGAATCCCAAATGCTTTAGAATCCTTGGCTTCATGCGCACGATTGGCAGCAGCAATCAGCAGCTTGCTTGGCATACAACCAATGGTGGCACAAGTGGTCGTCCAAAAGCCGTCATTGATAATCACAATATTATCGGTGGCTTTTTTGGCTTGGCGAAAGGCATTTTGACCTGCTGTACCCGCGCCAATAATAGCCACATCAACGTGACGGATACGGTTAGCCAAGCCGTTTTCTGAAACGCTATCCAATGTTGTAGTCATAGTGTTCTCTAATAACAGGTTTAGTTGATTGAATTATGATGTAGGCTCTAATGTACTTAGTAAGCGATCTGTATATCCAGCGGCACGTAGATTACGCTGCGCATGGGTTAATACACCGTGTTTATCAAAAACAAAAACAGAACGCACCAGACCTAGCGTGGTTTTGCCATACATATTTTTTTCTTGAATAACATCAAAGTGCTGGCACAGCTTTTCATCGCTGTCACTGATAAGCGGTATTTGCAGCTCATATTTAGCCAAGAACTTCTTATGCGAGTCAACGCTATCACGCGAGACGCCCACAATATCGTAGCCTAAGTTATCAAAAGCATTGATATTGGCGGTAAAATCAGTCGCTTGGGTGGTGCAGCCTGGCGTATCATCTTTTGGATAAAAGTACAAAATCAAACCTTTCCCAGTATGCGCCAGCATCTCAGTCAAGCTTAAATCATCATGAATAAAGTTACCATCCAGCTCACGTACCATGGTTACTGGAAAATCTGGTAAGGTAATCGCTTCAGTTGTAGGCTTTGCCATTATTAAATCCTTTTAATTATAGTGTTTATAAAGTTATTATTGATAAGGTTACTGTTTATAAGTTCTAAGATAGCGGTTTAGAATATCAGTCTTACATTTTGGGTGTTTATTGGCAACTACTAACCATAAAAAAAGACTGACATTTGCCAGTCTCTTAAGTGGTAAAGGGTTGTATGAACCCTTTACCCAAAAATAAAGGGTTATGCAGGTTTTTGTGGCTGTTTTAAATCAAGACCTACGGTGCACTGTTGTAAGTCTTTTTGCATTTTTTTCACATAGGATAGTTTAGAGGGGTCTTTTTTGCTCTGCGCGTAGCTTTCAATTTCCCACATTTGACCGATGGTCATTTGGCTACGAACACCAATGGTACAATTACATAGCTTGGTCGCTGTATTTTTATCAGCAACTTTGTACTTTACAGCACCATTAACACAGTTGTTAATATTTTCTTGTTTGATATCTAAAGCATTGGCTTGTGGCATTATCATCATACCAATAAACGCTAGTGGTAAAAATTTTAGCAGCTTCATAAATGTTCTCTCAAAGGCGGCATCAATAAATATATTGAAGAAATAACTGGAGTAAAAAATAAATAAACGAAAATTGATTATAAAGGCAATCGGCTACAAGATAGCAATTATTTTTGCTAAGAAATACTATGCGCTTGCTGTATTGATGCAAGCGAATGTTACGCCTATGTTTAAATATATGTAAGTTATACTTATTTAACCAGTCGTTAATTTATCAATTGGTCATTAATCATCATGCATAGCCAAATTAATAATGGCTACAATCAACATACTTAATAAGCGAAATAAGTCACCAGCGACCACTAAAACTACTGTCTACTTTTAAGCTTGATAACGTGTTGGGTCGGTAATGCCTACTTGAGCAAAACCTTGACGCCGTAGCGCGCAACTATCACATACACCGCAGGCGCGACCTTGTGCATCGGCTCGATAACAGGAAATCGTCTGACCGTAATCTACGCCAAGGGACAAACCAAGCTCAATCGTTTGTGCTTTTGATAATTGCTGTAATGGTGTTTGAATATTTAAATGATGACCCGTTACGCCCGCTTTGGTCGCCAGATTTGCCATATGCTCAAAAGCAGCAATATATTCAGGACGACAATCCGGATAGCCGGAATAATCTACTGAACTAACCCCAATGACAATATGGTTGGCATCGGTCACTTCTGCCACCGCCAGCGCATACGATAAAAATATAGTATTGCGTGCCGGCACATAAGTATTAGGAATGGCGTCGTTATCAATTTCATCGTGTTTTTTATTTGGGAATTTATCAGTGTCGCCGTCAGGGACAATCATACTATGGTCGGTGAGCGATGAGCCGCCAAGTTGGGCAATATCAATATCAATAATACGATGATTGACCCCTGCTGCATCCGCAATAGCTTTTGCCGCGACCAACTCGCTATTATGACGCTGTCCATAATTAAAGCTAAGCGCTGTAACGGCAGCATAGCGCGCTTTTGCCCAATAAAGACAAGTGACAGAATCAAGCCCACCGGATAACAGCACGACGGCATTTTGAGTATGATAAATAGGAGTAGAGGTAGCGTCGGTCATAGTTGATTCTATTATGATTAAGAAGGAGGATGAAAATTAATGGCTATCTTATCAAAATTCACGTCATTACAAAACTGTGACTTTATGATGCTATCAAAAAAGGCTGAAATCCGTAATCGGCAACGCTGGAAATCATTGCCACTTAATATGCAACATAAGTGTCCATCACGTGACATAAAACAAGCTGATACCTCGCTCACTTAGTTTTTCAATATATGGGTAAATTTTGCTATAATAGCGCCTGTTTTTATCCTATTCTGCCTTGTATTTTGCGTAGTAAACGCTTTTTAGCGCAACCCTTTTATTGTCTAGACAACGAGTAATTTATGACCTCAGCCACCTTGTTTACGCCCAATGCCGCGCCCCAAGCTGCTGCTTCTACCGACATTGATTTTCATAACGAGTTTGCCCAAGCGTCAGATTTTTTGCAAATAGACAATTATGATTATGATGATAACGACAGTGATGACGAAACCGATAAAGACAGCGAAAAACAACAGGATGGTTTAAATACTGTAATGAACAATGGTGTGCCTGGTTTTGCACAAGCGGCTATAGACTCAGCTCAGTTACGCAGACTACAAAAAAGACTGCGCAAGCAAGTATCATGGGCGATTCGTGATTTTAATATGATTGAAGATGGCGATGTGGTCATGGTTTGTGTCTCTGGGGGCAAAGACAGCTATACCATGCTTGATATTTTGCTCCAGCTAAAACGTGCGGCTCCTATCAAGTTTGATGTGGTAGCAGTTAATCTTGATCAAAAACAGCCCGGTTACCCTGAAGATATCTTACCTGCTTACCTAAATGAGCAAGGCATTGCCCATTATATTTTAGAAAAAGACACGTATAGCATTGTTAAAAGCGTGGTACCAGAGGGCAAAACTTACTGCTCGGCATGTTCACGATTGCGCCGTGGCTCGCTGTATGGCTTTGCCAAACAAATTGGTGCGACCAAGATTGCCTTGGGTCATCATCGTGATGACATGCTTGCCACCTTCTTTTTAAATCTGTTTCATGGCGGCGCGCTCAAATCTATGCCACCAAAGCTACTTAGCGATGATAAGCAAAATATGCTGATTCGTCCACTTGCTTATGTTGAAGAAAAAGACATTATTGAATATGCGCGCTTAAAGCAATTTCCGATTATTCCCTGTAACTTATGTGGCAGTCAGACTAATCTGCAACGCGCCATTATTAATGACATGCTACGAGAATGGGACAATGCCCATCCGCAGCGTTTAGCCTCTATTTTTAAAGCCATGCAAAATGTTGCCCCGTCGCAATTAGCCGATCGTGAATTGTTTGACTTTGAGGGCTTAACATTAGCGCGTGATGATGAAGAACGCTTGTTTGAAGGGGATAATATTCAAGCAGGGCAGACGGACAGTTTAGCTGAAATTGGCTTACCCGTTGCACCACAATCACGCACTTTTAACCCTAAGTATGCAGATAAGCCGCTTGCTAATAAGACACATGCTAATCAACCAGCTGATGAATCTAGTAAAACGCTAAAAAAAATTCCAACCATCAATCCAGTTATTTAGACGCTATAACAAGTAAGTATTGCATCAAAAAAGCCAGCTGATATGAGCTGGCTTTTTTGCGTTATAACCTTCAAAACAGATATTAAAAGCCAGTTGTTGAAAACGAGCTTTTAAAAAGTATTAGCTTTTTGCAAAGACTGGTAACGGATTAAAACTTACTTCTGAACGTGGTAATTTTGCCACATCTTTCATACGCCAGTCGCTTTTCCCATCGTGGCTAACTTGCAGATAATATTTAGCTTTCACCTCATCTAACTTTACTTGCGCGCTATATTTATTGCCGCTTTGGTGCTGCAGTACCACATCGCGATCTTTATGCACATCTGTTGCATGAGAAATAGAAAGGTCTAACGTGTCAGGGTAAGTTAACGTCTCACCATTGAGTAATTTGCCCGTTTTTAAGCTCTGCTCAGGATAGTTTAGATAAAACGTCACTTCACCGGTCGGTGAAAACTGCATCTTACCGTGCAAGTCCAAATCATAAGTTAGCTTATCACGACCAACATCATGATATAACGTTTTACCATCCATATACCAGTCGTCACGTACCACGCTATCACGGATTTGATAAGAGTAATAGACGAACCAAATACAGGCAATAACCACAAAAGCAGGCATGCCGATAACAAAAATCACCACCATATAGTTCTTATACCAAGGTTGGCGGTCTTGCTGTTTGAAATTTGAGGACTGAATGGGTTGAGACATAATAGACCTATTTAACCTATGTGTATCAAGGTCACTATTTAATATAGTGCCTCTAAACATCATCAATAACTGGAATTTAGCTAACTAATACTTGAATAACAGGTACTTGAATAACGGCTACTTTAATAAAGACGGCTCTAATAATGAAGCTTAAATGTTTATAACTGAAATACTTATAACTCAAATAATTGCAGATCAGTATAGCGCGATTAGAGTCGCATAGCATCAGCTAAGCATTTGATAATCAATACTTAGCTACAATCTTAATAAACCTATTGTCCCTGAGTGGTAAAGATATTCTGCTTACTGACTTTATATTGACCATTTTCACTGACCACATTTAAAGTGACCGCTGTTTGACCTTCAGTAATGGTATCAGGGTCGCCATAAATACTAACAGGCATATCGAAACTTTCACCGGGCTCTAGTGGCACATCATTGAAGCGCAATTGTAAACTTAAACCCTTTTGCGGTGCTAAGGTGATTTTATAGGTGTGAGGGTCTTGAGTTTTATTGGTCAGTTTAACGATATAACTGTTTTCAATCATACCTTGCGCATTGAGTGCTGACAACTGATTGCGGTCGCGGCGAATATCAATCTCAAGCGGTACGCGATCGGTCAAAGCATATACCACACCGCCACATAGCAAGGTTAATAAGGTGAGGTAAGCAAAGAAACGCGGACGGAATACATGGCTCTTCTCTTTTTCTGCCAATTGCCGCTCGGTTGTATAACGAATCAGCCCGCGAGGATAGCCCACTTTATCCATAACATCGTTACAAGCATCAACACAGGCAGCACACTGAATACACGCCACCTGCAAACCATCCCGAATATCAATCCCAGTAGGGCAGACCTGCACACACATCATACATTCAATACAGTCGCCTAAATTCTCAGGATTGGTACCTTTTTTACGGGTACCACGAGGCTCACCGCGTTCATAATCGTATGAAACTACCAATGTATCTTTATCAAACATCACACTTTGGAAGCGACCGTAAGGACAGATTTGGATACACATTTGCTCGCGCATGTAGCCGGCATTAACATAGGTTGAGAATGCAAAGATAAATATTGACACCCATATCCACGTTGACCAATCAGGAAACGGAATAAAGCCTATCATCTGCCAGCTGCTATATAAGGCATCGGTTCCTGATACATAACTGACGAAAGTAGTCGCAGTAATCATCGAGAATACAAACCAAATAAAATAAACCAAAAAGCGCTTAAAAGCTTTAGTCGCGCTCATCGGCTCTTTATCGAACTTAATACGTTTGTTACGGTCGCCAATCACTAGTTTTTCAACATACTGAAACAGATGCGTCCAAATAGTTTGTGGACAGGCATAACCGCACCAAACGCGACCTGCATATACGGTCACCATAAAGAGTGTGAAGGCGGCAATCAACGCAAACGCCGCAATAAAATAAAAGTCTTGCGTTAAAAAAGTCATACCAAAAATATAATAATGCTGAGATGGCACATCAAACCAAATGGCCTGTCGTCCGTTGTAGCGTAGCCACGGCAAAATCAAAAACAGCGCAAGTAACGCATACATGCTAATAACACGGATATTTTGATAAAAACCCGTGATAAAACGAGGATGAATACGTTTTTTAGTGGCGTTAAGATCGACTTCAATAACGGGAATACGATTGGGTTGTGGTGCTGACATAAACGTGCCTCTTTAAAAAAAAGAATCAGTCTGCTGGCATGGGTAACAAACATCTATAGTGCAGATAAGATGAAGGGGTCGTACTGTTATCAATGTCAGTAAGTAGTGAAATTCTAAATCAATAGAACATTACAACAAACAAATGAGCAATTATAAATAACGAAAATCAGTAGTCATTATTTTAACACTCCCTCTGATATAAATGGGGGAATAATCCACAAAAGCAATATTAGAAAGTAGTTAATATAAAACTGCAGCCTATATTATGTATAGCATGCAAGTTATCAGTACCGAAATATATTGATTATAAACGCTTGTTTATTATTAAATTATATTACACGGCTAATTACTGTTGCTTAGTAATCAATAAGCAATATCAGAAAAATAAGCAGCAAGAATTAATTATAAAAAAGGATTTAAAAAAATATCCATTAAAAAAGGAGCACTGCAATGACAGTCCTCCTTGTTGTAATGCATTAGATTTTATTAAGTTAAACTAATTTACTGAGCAGGAGCTTGCGCAGTTTTAACGGCTGTCGCTACAGGTGCTTTCATCGCCGCTGTATTGCGATCCGATAACGAGTAGACATAAGCTGCAAGCAACATAATACGCTCATTACCTAGCTTTGATTCCCACTGTGGCATGACGCCCGCACGACCATAACGCAACGTATCACGAACGACTTCACGCTCACCGCCATATAACCACACGTTGTCCGTTAGGTTAGGGGCACCCGCTGAAGTCATACCTTTGCCGTCTTTACCATGACAAAGCGCACAATTTTGATCAAAGATAGCTGCACCTTGTGTGACAAGGGTTTTATCCAGCTCGCCATTGCTCTTACTGCCCTTACTAGAAGATAACGATAGCACGTATTCAGATGCTGCACGTACGCCATCTTCACCGATTTGATCACGCCATGCTGGCATACCGCCCACACGACCCTTATGCAAGGTAGCTAGAATATGGTCAGCTTCACCGCCATACAACCAATCATTGTCAGTCAAGTTAGGATAGCCTGTGGCGCCTTTAGCATTAGAACCGTGACAAACCGAACAGTTCTGTAAAAACAGACGACTACCCACTTTCAATGCATTTGGGTTTTCAGCCAGTTTTTCCACATAGGGTGCTAATTCTGCCGTAGCTTCATCAATCTTCGTTTGCAAGTCCGCAGGCGGCGTTTCACTACGACGTAGTGTTGCTTGCATACCAGACAAGCTTGCTAACGTTTTTGTTGCGCCACTTGCACCAGCTTGAGCCAAAATACTTTTCTCAAAGTTATCAGTGAATACCTTGTTGTTCTTTTCAAGATCACTGTTTAGCTCGTTATGCGACGTCCAAGGTACGGTTTCGCCATCCACTTGTACAGTTGAGATACCATCCCAATGCTTTGGAAACATTGCTGGAAAAAATATCCAATAAGCGATGCCCCAAACGATAGAACCAAAAAAGATCACTAACCACCATTTTGGCAAAGGCTTGTCATACTCTCGGATACCATCATATTCATGACCTGTCGTACCATCTTCTTCTACTTCTGGCTTAAATTTTAATACCATCAATAAAACGCCAAGGATGAAAAGCCAACACCCAAAACTTAAGATGGTAATCCAAGAACTCCAAAAAAATGTCATTGTTCATCCTTATTGCGCTGCTCTTCAGACAAAGCTTCAATGTCTTTGTCATCAAGCGCAAGTTGTGCATCTTCTTCGAAGCGTTTTTTGTTTTTTGGCGAATACGCCCACCATGCAACACCTACGAAGGCAATAAAGGCAGAAACGGTCGCAATTGTTTGTAATTCACCAATACCCATTAGCGCTGTCCTTCCATAGCCGTACCTAGCTGTTGCAAATAAGCAACCAAAGCATCAAGTTCGGTAGCACCAAGCACAGCATCAGGTGCGCCTTCAATGTCTTCATCAGTGTAAGGTACACCGAAGCGATCACGGAACAGGCGCATTTTATCCTGAACATTCGTACCGTTGACTTCGTTTTTGGCAAGCCAAGGAAAACCTGGCATAACCGACTCAGGCACAAGAGAGCGAGGTGCGATAAGATGTTGCTTTTGCCAATCTTCAGAATAGCGTCCACCAACACGTGCTAAATCAGGACCAGTACGTTTCGATCCCCAAAGAAAAGGGTGATCCCACGTCGACTCAGCAGCACGCGAGTAAGGTCCATAACGCTCAACTTCTGCACGTAATGGACGCACCATTTGGGTATGACAGACGTGACAACCTTCACGGATGTAAATGTCACGACCTTCAAATTCAAGCGCAGTCCAAGGTTCCATAGCAGGCAAGGGCTTGTTAACCCCGCCTTCTTCAGCACCCTTATAATCGTATATTAGCGGTACAATCTCAACGAGCGTTGCAAAGCTAATGGCAATAACGATACCGATGACCAACAAGCCTGTATTTTTTTCAATAATTTCATGCGGTGTACCAGCCATGATCGCTCCTTATACTTTAGCTGTCGAAGTTTGATCGACACTAGGTTCATGATCAGTCGGATCAGCAATATCTACTGGCTTACCTTCTGGCATCTTAAGCGTTTTATAGACATTATATGCCATAACAAACATACCAGATACGTAGAGCAGACCACCAAACGCACGACCAATATATGGGAAATGCGAGAACTCAACGGTATCAACGAAACTATATACCAAAGTACCATCAGGATTAGTAGCCAACCACATCATGCCTTGACCAATACCTGAAATCCACATAGAAACGATATAGAAGATCGTACCGGCAGTCGCTAACCAGAAATGCGTCGTAATTAAGCTGATAGAATACATTTTTGGTTTATTATAAATACGTGGTAATAGCACATATAGTGAACCAATAGTAATCATACCAACCCAGCCAAGTGCCCCTGAGTGTACGTGACCTACTGTCCAGTCGGTATTATGCGATAGCGCATTGACCGTCTTAATAGACATCATTGGACCTTCAAACGTTGACATCGCATAGAAAGATAACGCGACAATCATAAAGCGAATGATAGGATCGGTACGCAATTTATCCCAGCTGCCTGATAACGTAAGTACGCCGTTAATCATACCGCCCCAAGAAGGTGCAAATAGGATAATAGAGAAGACCATTGCTAGAGATTGAGTCCAATCTGGCAGCGCTGAATAGTGTAAATGGTGACCACCAGCCCACATGTATGAAGCAATCAATGCCCAAAAGTGAACGATAGACAAACGATAAGAATAAATAGGACGACCAATCTGTACTGGAACGAAGTAATACATCATTCCAAGGAAAGCTGCCGTCAGATAAAAACCTACCGCGTTATGCCCATACCACCACTGCACCATCGCATCCGTTGCACCGCCAAATAACGAATAAGACTTAAAGGCGCTGACCGGAATTGCCATACTGTTGACGATATGAAGCAAGGCAATGGTAATAATAAAGGCAGCGAAAAACCAGTTAGCCACATAAATATGTGAGGTTTTACGCTTGATTAACGTACCAAAGAACACAATCGCATAAGAAATCCATACCAATGCAATTAAGATATCAATCGGCCACTCAAGCTCAGCGTATTCTTTCGTTGAGGTCAAACCTAATGGTAGGGTAATGACAGCAGATACAATGACCGCCTGCCAACCCCAGAAGGTAAACCATGCTAAATACGGAGCAAATAACCGCGTCTTACAGGTACGCTGAACGATGTAATAAGACGTTGCAAATAAGGCACTACCACCAAACGCGAAAATAACCGCATTGGTATGCAGTGGTCTTAGACGACTAAATGTGATCCAGGGAATGTCAAAATTAAGTGCTGGCCATGCCAGCTGTGACGCAATGAAGACACCGATACCCATACCGACGATGCCCCATACTACGGCCATAATCGTAAAGAATCGTATGATGGTGATTTCATATTCACGATCAACTGGGGCGACTGCTGTGTTTTGTAAACTCATTGGATGATTCCTTTACAGCCCGATTTATCAGGAGCATTAACTCATGCTTACGATATCGTTTTTTAGCAAAAAACACGATATAACCAGATACACAGGTGCTCTTAGTACATGCTAGTGTCTGACCTCATCACTCTCACAAACGGTATTAACTAACGGCTCAGCTTACTGATTATCAGCTGTTGCTGATAGGCAAACGTCATTAACAAGGGCGCATGCGACTAAGCGGGGATAGTATAATTAATACGGTTGTTAAGGTGTTAAATGAGTAACTAAAAGAGCAGACTCTTTTAAAGCCGCACCCCTCTATTCATAACAATTGACGGCATTTTTGGTAAGGCTAGCTCTTCGATAATCAAGAAAAAGCCTTATAAATCAACCGGATTTTAAATAGATGGCAATGCAGGCTATGACTGACAGAAGCATGTTTACGTAATGTTTAGTTAAAACTACCGATTCTGTTTAAGGTATTGTAACGCAATATTAAGCAAATATCATCAGAACTCTGCGCTAAAATACAAACTCTTTAATAAAAACAAAGCTCCAAAATAATGGTTGTAAAGAACACCAACTATATGTAAGTCCTTGTTTTTACCGAAAAAAATAATGGTCAATATAACTGTTAAACAAGAGTCATGATAGAAAATATATCAAGGATTGTTTATAAGCGCATATTACCTTGTCATCATTCACTAACATAACGTTAACAATATAATTAAACTCATAATACGCCTATCTATCAGATAAGTTAAGATTTAAATACCTGTTGATACTTTATGACCCTTGTAAGCAAGTCTAAATATAAGAGTGTAGAGCAAGGTTTTAAAAGATATATAAACGAGATAAGCATGTAGTGGAAGGTATAATAGCAAAAAACGGCAACATATCAATACAATATGAAGGGGATTACATAGATAAGGGTAATAACATAGCTTTACTGGTGATTGGCTAGCTAAAAATCCGTAGAATCGAACAATTAACTAAATGGCTAAGTATTTTAGTTTTTATGATTTGTTGCGTTAACAAAGCTACGGATTAAAGTAGGTTTGTTACACTTTCGCAAATAACGCTGATTATAGGTTTTACTTCTTTTAAAAGCGCGCCATAATGTGTCTGATTAATAGTACCTGTTAATAGCAACTGTCGATTTTTATCTGACCTAGAGTGGTAAGCGTGAAATAGGTGTTGATATTTATGACAGGTAAACGATAAATAACTTTTATACAATATCTAGCGCTAAGAACGCAATGGCCTTGCCGTTATAGCGTTTAATGTGTGATATTCATTAAGGATAGTATTATGTTAGATTTTTTATCAGACCCTTGGTTTGAACAAGTGGAACAGCTTGGTCAAGAAGCCGGTGAATTGAATTTGCCACCTGCATTGGCAGATATGGTGATTAATCTTAAAGTTGCTGATAGTGACCAAGATATTGAAGCCAATTTTGCTAACGGCTATTTGCATCGCGGATTGAATGACAAGGCGACCACTACCTTGTTATTGGATCGTGAATTGTTGCAATCTATCATTACTGATTTTGACATGAATGAAATTATGGGCGCCTTTATGGGTGGCAAAATTCGTGTTGAAGGCGATATGTCGCAATTAATGGCATTACAAACAGCGCGTCCAAGCACTGAGCAAAAAGAGCTGTTTAAACGTATTCGTTCAGAGACCAATATGGGTTAATGTTACTCATGATAAATGGTAAGTACGTTTATTATTGATAAAGACATAACTCATAAATCTGTATTGTAATTATAGATAATGGAATAATAAAAAAGCCTCTAAATCATTTAGGGGCTTTTTTATTGGGAGCAAAGACGATTATCGCGCAAGGATGAAGGCTTTTAGCTGGCTTGCGACTGTTGCAATGATTGTGCTGCTGCTTGATTCTCTTTATAAATAGCAGCTTGAAGCCATATATTGGCTTGCACGTAATCATGGACTTGAATGGCTTCCGTGCCAGCGTGTTTCATTGCGCCAATACGTACTACGAATGGAGTGGCATTTTGTTCACGTAAAATCACGACGTCAAATAAAATCACCGTCTTACCATTAAATGAGGTTTCTTGTTTACCCAATACCTGACCTTGGCACCATGCTTCGTCTTCTTGACCTAATGCATCACCGAATAAATACGCACACATATGACCAAGATTAATTTCTACCGGCTGCTTTTGTGCTTCGGTTGTCGGTTGCCATTGCTTTATTTGTTCTTGCAAATCGTTTGGCAATTGTCCATCATTTGCCGCTACGATATCGTTAAAGGCGCGGTGATAACGAATAGCTTCAGGGTCTTCTACCATGATGACTTCGTTTTGCTCACTCAAAGTGATTTCATGAGCCCAGCCGCTAAAATTCACAAAATAATCAGTACCTTGTTGGTAAAGGTGACGGTTAGCCGTATACAGCTGATCAAAAGCATAAATAATGCTGCCATCTGCGGTGCGCATACGAAGCACTGCATCGTTGGTATTTTCATTTACAATCATACGCTCGATACGGCAGGTCAGACCATAAGGACCATCAACGCAAGGATAAGCATTAATAAAGCACTCAGGCTTACCATCTTTCATGGCAAGGACTTGATTGATATGGCAAGGCTGATCTTCTGATAATAATAAGCAGGTATCATTCGAGCTGACATTACCGTTGAGACCTTTTGGCATGGCTGCTTGCTCAATCATTTTTTGTAGCCATTCTGGCACGTCATTACTCATATCATCAGTCAAAATACGCCAATGATCAGCATGACCGGCAGATTGTTCATCCGTTAAGACAACTTTAATAGGAGATTGGATATTTTTATATTGATAATTAATAGTCATGAAAATACTCAAAATTAGGTCAGCTATGATGCTTGAGCGTTTAGTAATTATATTCTTAACTATTATACAATGCGCAAACATCCAGCAATAATCAGCTGAATATTGACTCTTGTGACAAGTCATTAGCCTAAAAATAGCGTTATATAATCAAGATAACGGTAGCAAACAGTCATGATGGGTGAATGATAATGATCCCTAGTCTATAATATATAGGTATAGATATGCATAATAGCAAGCCCCTCACAAAAAATAATAACAAAGCCTAGCGTTCTGGGGGAAAATACGCGCAGTTTCTATGAACAAATAAGTGAATGAATGGCACATGGTGAGCAGTTTGTGTCAAACTGTTCCCCTTTTGCCAGTCTTGTTAAATAACCAATAAGATAAATAATATGACTGTCTACTGTGTAAAATCAGGGCGGTCTAAAACCATATGAGTTAGTGTCGACTTACGTATTATGTCGTGCTGCTTGTAGACAAGATAAAGAGTTTGAATATGTTTCGTCCTTTAGCATTATTTATCGGATTACGATATACCAGAGCCGAGCGTAGTAATCGCTTTATCTCTTTTATATCGCTCATCTCGATGATAGGTTTGACCCTTGGGGTAGCGGTATTAATCACCGTATTATCAGTGATGAATGGTTTTGACCGTGAGCTTAAGACTCGTATTTTGGGTATGGTGCCACAAGCCACGGTTACGGCAACTGAGGTTATCGGTGACTGGGAAGCGTTGGCTGATAAGATTAAGGCGGATGACCCAGAAGTAGTGGCTGTCGCTCCTTTTATTCAGCTGCAAGGAATGTTGACATCCAACGGTCAAGTCGCTGGGATTATGGTCACTGGTATTGACCCAAAATACGAAAAAAATGTCTCTATTATCAATGAGCACATGACGGAAGGCAGTATTGATACGCTAAAAAGCGGCGATTTTAGTATTGTACTCGGTGAAGAGATGGTGAATTCACTTGGTCTGATTATCGGCGATAAAGTCACCTTGGTGTTGCCAGAAGCGTCACCCTCGCCAGCAGGGGTTATCCCGCGCTTTAAGCGTTTTACCTTAACCGGTATCTTTAGCATCAGCCCAGAAGTAGATAGCATCATGGCATTTATTCCGATGAATGATGCTGCTAAGCTGTTGCGCTTGCCAGATGGCGCGCAAGGCATTCGCCTAAAGCTAAATGATATCTTTACTGCCCCGATAGCCGCACAAAAAGCCGCTGCAATTGCGCCAGATCAGCTTTATCCCAATGACTGGACGCAAACCCATGGCAATTTATTTGGCGCCATTCAAATGGAAAAAGCGATGGTTGGCTTGCTATTGTTCTTAATTATTCTAGTTGCGGCGTTTAATATTGTTTCAAGTTTGGTAATGCTGGTAACCGATAAAAAAGCCGATATTGCTATTTTAAAAACCTTTGGTGCGTCACCGCGCTTGATTACGCAAGTGTTTATGGTACAAGGCGTGGTTATTGGAGTGATTGGAACAGTTGCTGGCACGATATTGGGTGTCATATTCGCGCTAACCATCAGTGATATTCTGGGCTTTATCAATCAAAGTTTTGGTTTGCATTTATTCGATGCTTATTTTATTAATTATTTACCCTCACAGCTGCGCTTGGTAGATGTGGCGTTAATTACGGGTGCCTCATTTGTATTGAGTTTCTTAGCGACTATTTATCCGGCACGGCGTGCGGCTAAGATTCAACCAGCACAAACCTTGCGCTATGAGTAATAGCTATTAATAAGTGATATCTAGTAAGTAAGAGCTAGTAAGTAATAGCGCCGTTTTTATGATAACCAAATCTGCGTTAGTACTTACTCATTACCCAAGCCATCAAGCCATTTAAGCTTAAATGCTTATTCCAGCGGTTATTAAGTAAGAATAAAGGATACGCTATGTCTGTCATATTAAAGGCGAGCAATATAAGTAAGATATATGATGAAGGCGCGGTACGCACGCAAGTATTAACCGGATTAGATATGACGGTAAATGCGGGTGAACGTATTGCGATTGTCGGTACCAGTGGTTCAGGAAAGAGTACCTTGCTTCATTTGCTTGGTGGGCTTGATACACCAACCAGTGGCGAGGTGTGGCTACATGGTCAGTTGTTAAATAGTATGAATGAAACCGAACGTGGCGCGATGCGTAATAAGCATTTGGGCTTTATTTATCAGTTTCATCATTTATTGGCAGAGTTCACTGCTATTGAAAACGTCGCGATGCCATTATTAATGCGTCCAAAGGTCTCAACGACTGAAGCACGCCAACAAGCGATAGATATTTTGACCAGTGTTGGTCTTGAGCATCGTTTGGCGCATAGACCGGGTGAGCTATCGGGCGGTGAACGTCAACGCGTGGCGATTGCACGGGCATTGGTGACAAAACCATCATTAATACTAGCCGATGAGCCAACGGGTAATTTAGATTATGACAATGCGCAAAGTGTCTTTGGATTGCTATCTGAGTTACAAAGTACCATGCAAACGGCGCTATTGATGGTGACTCATGATCGTAATTTGGCAGCACTTGCCGATCGACAGCTCCTGTTACGTAATGGGCATTGGGAAGAGTATTAGCCAAAAGTTCATGAGACATCATATCCAGTGATGTAAATTAATATAAGCGCTAAAACCTAAAGGTTTATAAATCCTTAGGCGTTTTGTTACTAGTATCTTTTTGGCGTTGTTGCCAAGTAATAATAGTTTTATAACGCCAAATGGCTTTAAACGCTAAACCGCAAATGATACTGGTTAGCACCGCCAAGATGATTAATCCCAAACAAAATGCCGAAAGTGAGACAGCGCCACGATAGGTCTCGAATGGATTGGGACCGCTTGCCAATATCCATAAGCTAAAGTCCGATATCATTTTGCCAATCAGGCGCAAGCTAATCATCGGCACATCTAGAATTTTAGCACCAACATAATAAGCAGCGTAAAAAACTGGTAATGTCGTTACGGGATTGGTGATCCACGTCAGCCCAAGCGCCATAGGTACATTGGCACGAAAAATCAGCGCGCCAATTAGGGCAAGGAGCATCTGCCCGGGTAATGGAAAAAATGCACTCAGTACGCCAATATAAACCGCTTTATTTAAACTATGACGATTAAATTGCCATAGACGCGGATCTACTAAATGCGGCGCTAACAGCTTTAATGAGCGACTTTCCAATATTTTTTCAGGCGTAGGCAACAGTTTTTTTAGTCGGTTTTTTGGCACAGGCTTGCCTTCTATCAAGGAATATAATCGGCTCATTGCAATCTTAGACACTACTATCTAAGTTCTAGTATCATTCTTAATATGAGTGGTAGAAAGGATGAGAGATACGGAGAATAGTGTCGGTTAATGCTGCAACGTTTTGAATAAGTATAGGGTAATCGCGTGGGGAATACTATTGCGAGCTTTGTTTGTTAACATGGAACCAAACGATAGTGCTTGTTATAGTAGTAATCACTTGCAAATGCTTATGCTTTTTTATTCTAACCCACATTTTTTAAGCTGTTTATTCTAGGCTGTCCGCATATCTTAGCGCTGATATTATTCAATTCATAGCTTTGTTCATATCTTACTGTTACTCAAAATTTCTGTATTTAAAACAACTCATCTATTTCTTCTTAACATCAAGCAAGGAGTGCTGGTGTACGGATTACTTGGAATAATTATCCTCACTGTGATGCTGGCGGTGCTAAGTGTGTCGACCACTGGCGGCATGCCGGATAGCACCGCGCTGCTGAACATAAATTCTGCTTTGTTTAGTATACCCTCTCTTATGGTGATGGCAATATTGCTTTTATTTATAAGCCAGCGTGGTAGACGGTCTGCTGTGCCAGTTACAGTACTCAATACAGCTCCGAAATTTCAGCTTCCATTCTCAACTATTTGTGTTTTTTTGTCCGTCATACGTTATACGTTGATGGCATTTTTAGCAGGCGCTTTGATTGTCGGCAGTGCTTGGCAAGCGCTTCAGCATTATCAACAAGCAGAAAGCACTAAAATAAATGACACGATGCGCGTCATGGCATGGGTAACTATTGAGGGAATTAGTGACAGCGTTTATGATACTAGTGGTAAAAATGGCGATAATAGCGGTTATCGACAAGTGGCGCAGTTACGCTCTATAACCCCGTTAGTAGCCAATATGACCGCGCAAGATTTAAATAAAGCGACCTCTGACTATCTCAAATCAGATGTTTTTAAAATACAGTCTAAAAATGGGCGTATAGACAACGACATTGACGACATTCAATATCGTATCCTGCTCAATGCCTATCCTAGTAATAATAAAAAAGCGGTGAAGCTGGATGCCTTAAATAATTTAAAACCGGGCGATCAGTTATTGATGAGTCTCACGCTTGCACCGCTAAAAACATCGCAACAAGACGTAAATAATGCCACAGGCTTTGACAGTTATCGCTGGCTGCGCGCCCGTCATATTGATGGCGTTGCCAATATCATTGCAATCGGCACGCCCGTGCAATCTGCCGCTGAGTATTCTACCTTAGCTACTTCCACGCTCAAGACTTCTACTAGTTATCTGCAGCGTTTTCGTCTGAGCATTGACCAAGGACGTTGGCAGTTGCGTCAGCATTTTTATCAAGGATGGGCGCGTTATTCGAGCGCAGAACAGCAAGCGCGTGCGGTGACATTAAGTTTGCTGACGGGTGATCGCAGCTTGATTAATCGCGAGACAAAAGACTTGTATCAGCTGGCAGGTATCTCGCATTTATTGGCGATTTCTGGTACGCATGTCTTGTTTTTAGCTATTGTTTTGGCAGGGCTTGCAACGATAATTTTGGATAATAAAGCAGCGATATTATATCGCACTGTGCCGCGTTCGCAGATTCGCTGGCTGGTGATGATTAGCGCGGCATTTATTTATGCGCTATTTACGGGATTTGATGTGCCTGCTGCGCGTACGGCATGGATGTTACTGGCGATAGGCGCGGTACGTTTGACGTTATTGCCCATTAGTACCATGCGGGTATTATTGGTATTGGCAGTTATCATGGCGTGGCAGGATCCTTATGTCTTATGGCAGGCGGGTTATTGGCTGTCTTTTATCGCTGTGGCATTATTATTAAGATATGACGACAGCTCACAGTTGCCAATTAAAAACAGCGTAGAAAATGGTCAGCTATTATCGCCGTCTAATAATTCAACGTCCTTGCCAATTACTGCATATTCACTTACTGCTGCTCCTTTTACTAAACAGCTATGGCTACGCTTTAAGCAGTTATTTAAATTACAGTGCTGGTTATTTATTGCCTTGCTGCCGATAACTTTATTGTTATTTGGCAAGGCATCGTTGTGGGGCTTGGTGGTTAATCTGTTTGCCATTGGTTTATTTGGCTGGATAATCGTACCGCTGAATTTGCTTGCTGGACTTTGCTATTTAATAGCCCCTGTCGTTGCAGATGCTATTTGGTCTATGGTAAGCGCTATTGTTGCTGGGTTACATGAGCTTATTAGTGCACTTACGACATTGCCAGTATTAAAAAGCGCATGGCTTTATACCCCTTTCAATACTGGCATGCTATTGGTGGCACTGTTGGTTGCGCTGCCTTGGTTGCTGCCACGTGGTTTGCTGAGTCGTTGGCTATCGTTGCCGCCTTTGACATTACTAGCGACGACTCTATTTGCCAATCAGCAAGCACTGACATTGACTCCAACGCTCTATATTTTGCCCACGAGTGACCGTTATGTGACCGCAGCCGTACTGCAATATCCTGTGCTCGAAGATAATGACACTGGCAATAACAAAGCAAAAAATAACGTCAGTTGGCTATTGTTAGCAGACCACCGGCTACAAGGTGAACGCACCATGCCCAGTCACTTAACCGCGGATAAATTATCGGCATCACTAGAGCAGCAGCTACGTACATTATCTATCAGTCGTTTAGAAGGCATTGTGGTTCAGACGCAAGTAACAGATTTAACCAAACCTTCAACTTTAAGTAAACCTTTACCGGTTAAAAACGAGCGTGCGGCAAATAATGAATCCTCATTATTGCTACCATTAACAGTTGCTAAGCTGACGCAGAACTTGCCTAGCAGTCATTATTGGCAAGCAGGGCGTAGTGAGCGCTGGGCGAACATAGCCATGAATAATATGAACGAAAGTGCTACGCGCAAGCCGTCGATTACCGCGCAGCGCTGTGAGCAAGATAAAAAATGGCAGCTGCCGAATGGCACGTTGTCGCTGCAGGCACTAACCGGCTGGAGTGAGATAGATGATAGTAGCGTATGGGATTGTAGCTTAGCTATTGAAAGTGCTTTACCAATAAAGATTGTTCAATATAATTCTAGCGCACCGCAGCAATCGCTGCCTTTAACGGCTCAAAATATTATAACCGCACCGCCACATGCACAATCTCGCTTAATTGTAGATACGAGTACCCATGCGCGTGTTTGGCAATTGTGGTCATTATTGTGTGGTATAAATCCACTAGCTAATTCTGATGCTAGTCTTAATCGTCCCAAACATGCGACCACTTGGCTAGCGCACAGCGCATCGCAAGTATCCGCTGACGTATTATCAGCTCAGCCCATTAATAAGGTAGTTACCTATAATAATGAACCTTTGGAAGTTGCTTTGTCACTAAATTCAGCTGATTAATAACTTATAAATATATAAAATGAATCAGCACTTAAGGTAAACCGTTATTTAATAGAGCAAAGCCATTATCCTATTTTGTCTATTTTATAATTTGCTTATCTCTCCTATTGAACCATGATACAAATACCACCATACTTACCCGTTGAGATACAAACTGATAATTGGGATTAACCCGATTATTCGCACTGTAGTGATTTTTCGGTATTACCACTACTGTTACTGCTATTTTTACCTAGCCATATTGTCTCTAACTATACTGTTTCTAACTTAGGAAGTACTATGCCCAACTGGCCGCCAGACCCGAATAAACGCTCTGATAACTCGTCGAACCAGCCAGCACCCATGCTCCAGCCGCCAAGCCAGCCTACTGGGCAAGAATGGCGACTGATTGAAAATACCTTGCTAGCCAGTGTGGTAGAGCAGCGCCGTGCTCGGCGTTGGAGTATCTTTTTTAAACTATTGACCTTTGGTTATATTCTATTAATTTTTCTAACTTTAGGTCGTGGCTGTAGCACCAAGGCACCAGCGGGACTGGAAGGAATAGATACCAGCAAGCCACATTTGGCGGTAGTGGAGTTACAAGGTACCATCAGCAATGACGATGCTGCCAATGCCTATGATGTGAGTGATGCATTAACGCAAGCTTTTGAAAATAGCAATTCTAAAGCTGTCGCGCTAGATATCAACTCTCCTGGCGGCTCACCGGTACAATCGGATGAAATCTGGCAAACCATGATGGATTTGCGTAAAAAATATCCCAATAAAAAACTATATGCAGTGATTGGTGATATCGGCGCCTCCGGTGCGTATTATATTGCCTCTGCTGCCGATGAGATTTATGTCAATCCGTCAAGTCTAGTTGGTTCTATTGGCGTGATTATGCCAAGCTATAATGTTGAAGGGCTGATGGATAAAGTGGGCGTAAAAGATCGCACTATCACTGCAGGCGAGTATAAAGATATCTTAAGCCTGTCGCGTCCACTGACCGACTATGAAGAACAACACGTAGAAAAGGTGCTGGCTAATACCCATAAGCACTTTATTAATGCTGTTAAAAAAGGTCGTGGTGATCGTCTTAAAGACCCTGAAGCAAACAAGCTATTCTCAGGATTATTCTGGACAGGTGAGCAATCCATTGCCTTAGGTTTAGCCGATAAAACGGGCAGTATCTCAAGTTTGGAAAAACAGCTTAAACTTAAAAGTGTGGTGAACTATACGCCAAAAGATCCTTTCCAATTCTTTATGGATCGCTTTGCTGTAAAAATGGGCGCAGGGATTGGCTCAAGTGTCAATCTTGACGTCTTACCGCAAGAAGATGGCAATGCGAAGATGCGTTAGTATCAAAGTGTTATATAGATTTTTATATCTAGTAACTGCTTAACATAATGATCAACAAAACTGAGTCATGTGTAACGGCTCGGTTTTGTTGGTTTATGAGCTTCTATTTACTTAATAACCATTCATTAAATTTAATAATAATCCTATAAAACCAGTGAGAATAAGCCATGAGTGTGATCAATGCACAGACCTTTGCGTCGTTGCCTGTTTCCCAACTAACGCAAAAGCCAGTGATACATTTTGCTCATGCTAATGGCATGCCAAGTCCAATATATCAGGTGTTTTTTGCCCACCTAGCAGAATTTTTTACCATTGAATATGTGTCCATGCTAGGCGGTCATCCTGACTATCCGGTAGACAATCATTGGCGCAGCTTAACCCAACAGATTGTAGATAGTGTCGAGCGTACTTGTCAGCAGCATGGGGTGGCACAAGTGGTAGCAGTTGGACACTCACTGGGAGCGATGTGTACTTTGCAGGCACTTTATCGTATTCCTGAGCGCTTTAGCCAAGCAGTACTGCTTGATCCGCCGTGGATTTATGGTAAAACCAGTTTGCTATGGCATCTGGCAAAAACTGCTGATCGCCTACCGTTTATGAATCATCGCTGTATGGATAAGTTATCGCCGTCTGGTATCTCTAAGTATCGCCGTGATGTGTGGGAAAGTCGCCAAGATGCTTATGATAAGTTGCGTCACAAAGGCTTTTTTAAGCATTTTGATGAGCGCAGTTTTCAAGGTTATATTGAGCATGGTTTACATGAGCGTGCCGATGGCAAAGTGACGTTGGCAATTCCTAAAGCAAATGAAGTGGCGGTGTTTCGAAGCAATCCGTCATGGTACTGGCTGACTCCAAACCGTGCGCCAAAAGTACCACTTACCTTAATCATTGGTGAAGACAGTGTGTTTTTTAAGCAGCGCTTTCCGCAACAAATCAATGCTCGTTTAGGTATCCCTTACGAGACGCATGCAGGCGGTCATATGTTTCCGCTTGAGCATCCGGAATCCGTATCTGAGCGCGTCTTAACCCTAATTGCTCAGCAACTATAACGGTTGAGTGGCTTGAGCCTAGTTGTGCTGAGCCTAGTCGTTAAGTTATTCGTGTCAATAAGATGCCTTTTGCCATTATTCTGAGCCTTACGCTATGATCAATGATGCTAAATCAAAACCCCTAGAAAAATCACCACCGTTGACGCCGCGTCCATTATTCTCACGTTTTGGTGTACCAGTGCTAGTTGTGGGTATGGTCATCGCGTTTTTTGTGACACAGTTGATAGGCATTTATCTTGCTGGCAGCATATTACTGCCAGCAGTAGACACATTGACAGTAGGCGATATTTTCTTTTTAGGTAGCATGGATGGCACTATCGTCAGTGCCTCTATTTTAATCAGCTGCGTATTGTTAACGCTGCTAATGATGGCAGTTATCCGTGTCAAAGGTGGAAACTTTCGTCAGTATCTCGCGCTTCATTCATTTTCATGGCTGACTGCAGCGGCAATGATGGGTATCCTTGTGCTGTTTATGCTTGTCAGTCAAATAGTGACGTATTGGCTGGATAAAACGCCGCTTGATTTTGTGGATCCACTTTATCAATCGGTAAGTTCGGTATGGTTGCTAGTCGTTGCGATGGTGATAGTCGCACCGATATATGAAGAGTTGGTGTTTCGTGGCTTGCTATGGTCAGCGATTAGTGAGCAGTTTTCTATGCAGCGTGGCACTATTATTGCCAGTACTGTAACCAGTATTATTTTTGCGGTGATTCACTTGCAATATGGACTGTATGAAATCACGACCATTATGCTATTGGCTTTGATATTTTGCTACGCGCGTATCAAGTCAGGCTCAGTCTTACTGCCCATTTTGCTGCATATGATTAATAATGGCGTCGCAATGGGGCAGTATTTAATGCAAGTTAATTAATTTTGCTGCTAAAAACGCTTACTAGGCATCAGGGTTCAACTGCAATACTTCATCTGCTGCGCGTTCAATATCTTCAATGGTTAAATGCGGCTTGCCACTAAGCGATTGTCGCCATTTGCGCGCGCCAGTTAAGCCTTGAAACAGCCCTAAATAGTGCCGCGTCATCGTTGATAAGGATTCGCCTTGCGCTGCTTGGGCGCGAAGCTTTGGATACAACTGCGCTATAATATCTGAACGTTTTGGAATTAGTTGTCCCCACAGGACATTGGCTTCTGCCAGCAAATACGGGTTGTGATAAAACGCGCGACCAATCATCACACCATCGATATGTTGTAAATGCTGCTCAATATCTGCTATCGACTCAATACCACCGTTAATCTCAATGCTAAGCTCAGGGAAATCCTGTTTTAAACGATAGACATCATCATAGCGTAGCGGTGGAATTTCACGATTTTGTTTGGGGCTAAGACCCTGTAGCCATGCCGTGCGCGCATGCACAATAAAACGCGTACAGCCTGCTGCTGCTACCGTTTGCACAAAGTCGCTCATAAACTCATAACTATCAAAATCATCAATACCAATACGGTGCTTGACCGTTACTGGAATATCAACTGCAGCTTGCATGTGTTTAACCAAATCAGCTACCGTCCGCGGCTCTGCCATTAGGCAGGCACCGATTTTATTATGCTGCACCCGATCAGAAGGGCAGCCAACATTAATATTCACCTCATCATAGCCATGTTGCTGCGCAAATTCGGCACATTGAGTCATCTCATTAATATCAGCACCGCCCAATTGCAACACAATCGGATGCTCGCTCTTATCGAAGCGCAAATGACGGGCACGATTGCCATATAACAGCGCGCCAGTACTAATCATCTCAGTATATAAATAAACCTGCGGATTGAATAACCGTGCAAAATAACGATAATCTGTCGTCGTCCAGTCAATCATCGGCGCGACCGATAGCCGTTTATGGGTCATGTTTATCGTCATTCTTTACAGCCTTTTGTAACGGGTAGTATTATGGGGCATATGAATCGTTAGTCTAATAATAGTACGACTAAGCGCTACTATTATCGCACGATTATTAGGCAATCACTTAACCTAGATAACCGTATCTATCTTTTTAAACTCTGGTAAATGATAGAAGTACAGTCCCATGATAACGCCAATAAAACCAATAAACGCGATATATAATGCTGGAGCAAAGCTAATGTACATCGTTGCATAAGCAAGACCAAAGGGCACTAAGCCGCCCACGACCGCATACATCACATTATAAGAAAAGGCGATGCCCGTTAAGCGCACGTTGGTGGGAAATAACAGCACAAAAATAGCGGGTATCATGCCAATAATGCCGGCAAAAAATCCTAATAAGGCATACATAATTAAGATGTAGTCGCCACCTGACTGCAGATGATAATAAAAAGCAAACATTTGAGCTATTAATAATAAGGAGCCCACGATAAGAATTTTACCAAAGTTTTGATAGTTGGATACTAATCCATAAAAGATACAGCCAAAAATCATAAACACGATGCCAAGACTGTGCGCAAAGCTAAATAAATCATTATCGACACTGAAGCGAAGCTCCATTAAATCAGGCAATAATAAGATAATCACAGTAGTGATACTTGAGATAATCAGGGTCAGCATTAAACCGATAAAGATGGATTGGCGACAGTGTTTCAACAGCAGGGTAAAGGGTTTTGGCTTCTGTTTATCTGGCTTACGGGACGTTAAGTCGGTAAAAAATGGAGACTCTTTGACCAAGCGCCATGTTAATAAAGGCAAGCAGCTGAGTATCGCGGCGATAAAGAACGGCAAACGCCAGCCATTATTCATCAACTGGTCAGGCGTCATAGAGCTGGTTAGCCAGATAAAAAAGGCGTTAGAAAATAGCACCCCCACATAAAAGCTGGCGGTGGCATAGCTACAGCCAAGGGAGAGATATTGACGCGGCACATGCTCGGCAATAAATATCCATGCCAGTGGCACATAAACCCCGAATGACATGCCTTGTATCAGCCGCAGGGTAATAAATAACGCAGGCGCAACCCAGCCCCACTGCGCATAAGTTGGCAAACACGCCATCGCTAGTACCGACAGCATGGTCGCAAGCATACTATATAACAGAACTGGTTTGCGCCCCTTGATATCACCGTAGCGCCCAAACAGAATACCGCCCAATGGACGGGCTAAATAGCCAATGGCAAACAAGCCAAGTCCTTGCAGGCGCGCAAACTTTGAATCTATGGTATCTGGCAAAAAGGTCGCTGAGACAATATCTGCCATATACAAATAAATCAAGAAATCAAAAAACATGATAGCGCTACTAAAGCAGACAAACATCACCATGTTTTTATCTTTTGAAGACATCAGTTCATATTGAGGACGGGCAGGCATAGACAATCACTTATACATATATTGATATGGCAACAGTTGTGGTCAATCAACAGATAAAGGCAGAAACTTAAAGCTTAAAATTTCGATACTAAACCTGAAGTAATCACGCGCCATAAAAAGCGGTAAATAATCCCGTTGCCAAGATAATTTACCGCACAATTAAAGAAGACAAATAATAAATAAAAAATATTTAAACTAGGATAAACAGAAGCGTTTAAAGCAGCCAATCAATAGGCAGCCATGACATAATCGTCAACCATACATGATCCACAATATCAACGCGAGGTTCAGTATCATAAATGACTTTTTTGCCTTGCTCGACAGTATGCCACTGTAGCTTATTATCATCGCCCAGCTTCACCTCGTAAGCCTGATTTAACAAATCTTCACTGAGCGCTTCATGTAGCTGCCGAGCAAGCTCATTATCATTAATAATCACGCCCATTTCTGTATTGATGTTAGCAGAGCGGGGGTCGACGTTGTATGAGCCAACAAAAACTTGATGGTCATCAACGGCAAAAGTCTTCGCATGTAAGCTGGTTGAAGACTGACTACGGGCTTTCCATAGCTTATTCTCGCGTTTTTCTTCGCTTGCTGTCGACTTTAGCTCAAAAATTTTGATACCAGCGCGCAGCATTTTCGGTCGCCATTGACTGTAGCCAGAATGAACAGCAGTCACATCGGTTGCATCAAACGAGTTGGTTAAAATTTTAATATCAACCCCAGAGTTTGCCAGCTTTACTAGCGTATTAACCCCATCGTTGGTAGGCACAAAGTAGGATGAAATAATGGTTAGCTGCTTGGTTGGTGTGCCCAGTAAGGTGCGTAGCTGCTGCACCAAGTTAGTTTGAGCTGATACACTTTTGGTTAATTTGCCCACATCATCACTTAAGAATTGCATGTCCGTCCAACGAAACGGCACGCGCTTATTAAGCAAATCAGAATCAATAGACGAGTCTTCAATCGCATCTTTGTAGACGGTTAAGCTACTACGCGTATTGTTTTTCTCGTTTTCATATAACTTATCTAAACCTTTTAAAAAGTCAGTCGTTTCGCCTTTATTCAGCGTCGCCAACGTTTCAATATCAAAAGAGATTGGCGCTGACCAATAGCTGTTAAAGCTATTGTCAATATCGGCTACGACTTTACCAATGAGCAAGACATCTAAATCGGCAAATTGACTGTTTTGACTGTTGCTCAGGTACTCATCGCCAATATTACGCCCACCAATAATGGTAATTTGTTTGTCAAAAGTCATGCTTTTATTGTGCATTCGCCTGTTAATGCGCGGTAATCCGGTCACAAAATTTAGTGCTTGAAACTTACGGTGCATTAAAGGGTTGATAATACGCACGGCAATATTAGGATGGCTAGAAAACCGCAGTAAATGCTGATCAAACGCGCCACTATTATTAAAGTCATCGAGTAACAAGCGCACAATGACGCCGCGCTCTGCGGCTTCCCATAAGTCTTTTAATAGCAATTGTCCTGCTTGGTCATCATGCCAAATATAGTATTGCGCATCGATGTTGCCAGCTGCCATACCTGTCAAAATGCTGCGCGAGGCAAAGGCATTTGCCCCAGTGACAATCGGATGATAGCCAGATAAATCCGGATGGATATCCTTTTGGGCACTAATCGCGCTTACCAAATCAATTCTTGCTGGCTGGTTATGGTTCGCTTGACCAACATGGGTAGGCGTATGCTGCACCAGCTTGCCATTGTCTTGATGATATAACGCATTAACCCGCGCTGATAGCTGCTGGCTGGCGGGTAAATGGGGCTGTTTTGGCAGCACTTGACAAGCAGTTAAGCTCAAGGCTAACCCAAGTGTCAAACTTAGCGATAAGCTACTTGGGTCTAGATTCAACATTGACATAACGGCGGATGACCTTTATAGGCTTAATGGGTGTTTACAATAGAAATGCTCTAGCGTAAAAACGGTCTAAAATAGGTTTGCAATAATAAGAATGTAGCAGCACTGATAGCTCAGAGTCTTCATTATTTAGTGGTACTGGTATCGGGTGCTAAGCTTAGCAGGTGTAACGAGGTCTGCCTATCAAAAATACGTTACTTTTCTTAGCTAGGTTATACATATAAGCTTCATTCTAAACCTTTGCCTCTGCCTCTGCCTGTTCCTTTACCTATTCTTAGTTGCCATTTATATATCATATAAAAAGAGCGCGTAGCAGGTGTTCAAAATAATGGGGCGTGATATCATAACTGAGATTAAAAAATCGGTTAGAGAACCCAATTTAAAAGCAAATATAACAAGTTTATAGTAAAACAACTAGAATAGTATTCACTAAAGTTTAAAGTCACCAAAGTTTAAAGAGTGTACTAATAAAACCTAATAATTATGATATATGGCACACCTTTTGTAACTATCATTTAATACAATCAATATCATCACTAATAACTTAACATTAATAACAACGGAATCGTTATGAGTCAGTCGCAAGTGCAGGAAGACAATATTTTATCTGAGAACAAGGTAGACGAAGGATTAGATCCCAACTGGCGTTCTGATGCCCTAGATTTAGGGCTCGATTATGGTATGCAAACCATCGCCGTGCGTGCAGGGCAGCATCGTACTGATGAGGGCGAGCACTCTGAGCCAATCTTTACGACCAGCTCATATGTCTATAAATCTGCTGCAGATGCCGCTGCCCATTTTGACGGCACCAAAACTGGCAATGTCTACTCGCGTCATACCAACCCAAGCGTCCGCACCTTTGAGCGACGTTTGGCTGCGCTTGAGAATGGCGAACGTGCGGTTGCAACTGCCTCAGGTATGGGCGCGATTTTGACCATGTGCTTAGCGTATCTCAAGGCGGGCGACCATCTGTTGGCGGCAAACCAATTATTTGGCTCATCCATTGGTTTATTTAATAACTATATGGCGAAATACGAGGTTGAAATCAGCTATGTTGATTGCTTTGATAATGATGCTTGGGCAAATGCTGTCCAGCCTAATACCAAAGTTATCTACTGTGAAAGCCCAAGCAACCCGTTAGCGCAAATTTGTGATATTGAATTTTTAAGTCAGCTGTGTAAAGCCAATGGTATTTTATTGGTAGTGGACAATTGCTTTGGTACGCCAGCGCTACAGCGTCCGTTAGATTTGGGCGCGGATATCGTGATTCATTCAGCGACTAAATATCTCGATGGTCAAGGTCGCGTACTTGGCGGCGCGTTGGTTGGTAGTGATACGCTGATGCAAGAGGCATTCACCGTTGTGCGTTCAGGCGGTATCAGCATGAGCCCATTTAATGCGTGGGTATTTACCAAAGGACTTGAGACGCTCAAATTGCGGATGCAAGCACATTGTGCTAATGCCAATCAAGTCGCCCAGTTTTTGGTTAACCATTCTAATGTCAGCCGCGTCCATTTCTCAGGATTGACCGATCATCCATCGCATGAATTGACTAAGCGACAGCACCATATGAAAAACGGCTTTGGCGCAATTATGGGCTTTGAAGTAAAAGGTAAAGGCGAACTTGATCCAAAATCGGCGGCTTGGCACGTCATTGATGCTACCCGTATGGTTTCTATTACCAATAATCTAGGCGATGCCAAAACCACCATTACTCATCCAGCGACTACCACGCATTTCCGCTTATCCGCCCAAGAACGGGCGCAAGCGGGCGTTGAAGATGGGCTTATTCGCTTATCTATTGGCTTAGAAGATGTTGAAGATATTATCCAAGATTTGGCACGCGGTTTAGACAGCTTGTAAAGTTATCGGTATAATCACAGCTCGTATTTATATGTCACACTTAACATCTTTATACTTAACATTATTGATTTTTACTGTACTATTTTTATATTTTAACTTCCTTATAAGAGATTATTATGAATATTCAGGCATTAATGCAACAAGCTCAAACCATGCAAAAGAAAGTTGAAGCCAACGTGGAATCAGCAAAAAAAGATTTGGCTAATAAAGAAGTACACGCAGAATCTGGTAGTGGCTTAGTAAAAGTCACAATGACTGGTCGCCATGTGGTTAAGCGTTTAAGTATTGATCCTAGCTTGTTAGAAGATGAGCCGGATATGATTGAAGATTTGATTGCTGCAGCAATCAATGATGCTGTACGTCAAGCGGATGAATTGTATGAGCAAACGATGGCTGGCGCGACGTCAGGCATGGGTCTACCACCAGGTATGCAAGGTTTATTCTAAGACGTTTTTGAGTTTTGTTTTAGGTGTTAACAATGACTAATTAGGTCATATTGATACAAAGAATGGGGTTGTTATCTATCGGATATGACCCCATTTTTATAGGTACGATTTTAGATTTTATGGCAAATATTATCCATCCTGAGCTTAATGCAGGTATTAGTAATATGGCACTAGAATCTAAAAATTATGCGACCTATAAAGGAAGTTATTTTGCTTACAGCCAAATTTGATCAGCTCGTCAAACAGCTGCGTATTTTACCGGGTGTTGGTCAAAAAAGCGCCCAGCGTATGGCACTTCATTTACTCACCAAAAAACGCCCGCAAGGTATCGCGCTGGCTCAAGCGCTGGATGAGGCGATGCGTGATATTGTGGAATGTCAGCGCTGTCATAGTTTTAGTGATGATCATATCTGTCCGTTATGCCAAGATCCACGGCGTGATGATAGTATATTGTGTGTGGTTGAAACGGCTGCTGATGTGATGGCGATTGAGCAAACAGCGGGTTATCGTGGGCGCTATTTTGTGCTTGGCGGGCATTTATCACCAATTGATGGTATCAACGCTGATGACTTAAATATTGCTCAATTGGTATGGCGCGTGACCCAAGAGCCAATTGATGAGCTGATATTGGCAACAGGAACCACGGTTGAAGGTCAAACGACTGCCCATTTTATCAGTGAAGCGGTCAGCCGCCATGTCCGTAAAGTGACACGTTTGGCGCAAGGAGTACCAATGGGCGGTGAGCTTGAATATCTTGATAGCATGACCTTGGGGCAAGCATTGCAAAATCGCTCATTTTTATAACGCTAACTTTCTATTAGTTGCACTTTTATAGAGTGATATTGCTATAATTTGGCGTTAAGCTTCTTTATTCATATACTTCCTTATTTCCATCCTTTTAATTTCCTATTTATGCAGGTATCTGCCCGTGTCTGACCTTTGTACTGCCCATTCTATTGATAATAACTTGACTGTTGACCAGCCTTCTACGCTTGCCAATACTCAGTCCTCGGCTGCCTTATCTACCATCATTGACGCAGCAGAGATTGATATCGATGCACTGCTAGATGCCGCAGATGAGGTGCCAGTCAGTTGGATAAAAGAGCAATATCAGCTTGATGAGGTGATTGCAGCTTTAGAGCATTGCGGGCGCGTAGCGTTAGATACCGAATTTATTAAACGTGATACCTATTATCCCCGCTTGGCATTGGTGCAAATTAATACCGGCGCGCATATTTATTTAATCGATGCGCCAAAGCTACAACTAGCAGACTTATGGCAAGCGCTTATTCAAGTAGATGTGGCGATTTGGCATGCTTGCGGGGAAGACTTAGGGATTTTTTACTTATTATCTGGCTGCCCACCACTAACCAATATTTTTGATACGCAAATTGCGCTGTCTTATTTAACCAGTCAATTACAAATGGGTTATCAGCAGGCATTAGATGAGCAGTTGGATATGCACATTGATAAGGAGCACAGCCAGTCTGATTGGTTACAGCGTCCATTATCCGATGAGCAAGAGCAATATGCGATTGATGATGTGCGCTTTTTACCAGCGTTATATTTAACGCTTGAGCAGGCGTTAAAGGCACAAGGATTGTATGATTATGTGTGGGCAGATTGCCAATTGTATGCGCAGGAATTGTACAATGCTCAGCATGTTGAAGATGACGCCATGTATTTGACCATGGCAGATTATCGCTATAATTCACAGCAAATGGCAATCTTGCAGGCAGTGGCGACATGGCGTGAAGCGCTGGCACGCTCAACCAATCAGCCACGCACCTTTGTCATTAAAAAACAAGCCGTACGCGAGATTATTACTGAAAAGCCCAGCAATATGCGTGAGCTTGCTCATAAAACCACCATGCATCGCAGTATGCTCCGTCTGTATGGTGAAGAGCTTCTCAAGGTTATTAATGATGCAAAAACGCTGACGTTGGCAGAATGTCCTGATTGTCTGTTGCCGCCATACCGCTCAAAAAATAAAATCCTCTCAAAAGCTGTAGAAGCAGCAATCGCAAAACATGCCAAGCAAATTGGGGTGCCTGAAAGTGTGCTTATGCGTAAGAAATGGCTGAGTCAATTATATGAAGTGATTGCCTTTGATAAAGGCTTAAGCGAGTTGCCAGAAGGCTTGCAAGGCTGGCGTTATCAGTGGGTCACGCAAACCTTAATTCCAGTGATTGAAGCGCATAAAATTGAGCTGCAACAAGGCATGGGCATTAACGTTTAAAAGTACCGTTGGTTAAAAAATATGCGGTTTGCTCAGCAACTGTCGCATCCATTAACATACCGGTATGCGATACAGGCAAAATTAAATGATCAGCGGCAGATTCAAGCTGTGTTTCTCTTAAATATACCGTGCCGTCATGGATCAGATAATCATCTAATAGGGGACTGTTTTGTTGGCGTAATTTACGATTATGATAACGCAACACAAATTGTCCCAAGCCAAATGGCTGATTGCCAGCGATTATCCCAAGGGTAATATGTTCAGGTAACGGCGCAACAGTCCCATCCAATGCGTCCTTATACGAGCGCCCCACAACAACAGGGGCAAGCTGCGAGATATAATCCGCGCACACACTACCTAAGTGCGGCGTTCCCAGCGTCACGCAACGTCCAATCTGCCACTGTGGATAGTCAACAATAAAATCCCGAATAATCAGTCCACCCAAGCTATGACCGACCAAATCTATTGGCTGCTCAGGATTATAGTGCTTCTCAAGCCACCTGTTTAGACGTGTACTATTTATCTTAATACCATCACGCATACTACGATAACCGTATTGATGGGTATCAAAACCTTTTGCTTGTAATTTTTTAGCCAAAGGACGCATAATAAACGGTGCGTGGTGCAAACCGTGGAGCAAAATAACTGGGTTTTGTTGCGGCATAAGAGAGTCCAAAATGTATTTTATGAGGTTTTATCTGATTGTAGCATGAGATTTTAGGATTTATGAGCCATAAAAAACCGCCAAATCAGCTGCTGACTTGGCGGTTTATAGTATGTACAGTTTAAAAGTATTTGCCTAAAGACTACATATAGTTTTCGATGCTTGGGCAAGAACACATCAAGTTTTTATCACCATACACATCATCAACACGAGCAACACTTGGCCAGAACTTGTTGTTGCGGATGTACGATAATGGGAATGCCGCTACTTCACGACTATATGGATAAGCCCACTCGCCATCAGTAATCATTGCAGCAGTATGCGGCGCATTCACTAATGGGTTATTCTCAAGCGTCCAACCATCTGTACCAGCTTTTGCTTTTAACGCTTCGGCTTTGATAGATTTTAGCGCATCGATAAAGCGATCAATCTCTTCTTTCGATTCAGACTCAGTTGGCTCAATCATTAACGTTCCGGCTACTGGGAAACTCATGGTTGGCGCATGGAAGCCATAATCCATTAGACGTTTGGCGATATCAGTTTCAGTAATGCCTGTCTCTTCTTTGAGTGGGCGAATATCGATGATACATTCGTGCGCCACGTGACCTTGTTTGCCAGCATATAGAACCGGGTAGTCGTCTTTTAGTTTCGCTGCCACGTAGTTGGCATTTAATAGCGCAAGGTTGGTTGATTTAAGCAAACCATCACGACCCATCATGGCGATATACATCCATGAAATCGGTAAGATGCTCGCAGAACCATAAGGCGCTGCTGATACTGCTGAGCAATCTTTTTGAGCATTATGCACAGGGAACAATTTATGATTTGCCATAAATGGTGCCAAATGCGCTTGCATACCGATAGGACCCATACCTGGACCACCGCCACCATGTGGGATACAGAAGGTTTTGTGCAGGTTCATATGTAGTACGTCAGCACCAACGTCAGCCGGTTGCATAATCGCAACCTGTGCATTCATGTTCGCGCCATCCATATATACCTGACCGCCATGACTATGAATAAGGTCACAAATTTTACGGATACCTTCTTCAAATACACCATGCGTTGATGGATAAGTAATCATCAAGGCACCAAGATTGTCGCTATGCTCTTCGCATTTAGAGGTTAAGTCAGCGATATCAACGTTACCATTGTCATCGGTTCTGACCACCACAACTTTCATGCCCATCATCATCGCCGTTGCAGGATTCGTACCGTGCGCCGACTGTGGAATCAAGCAGACATCACGATTCGTTTCGCCCAATGACTCATGATAACGGCGAATGGCTAACAGACCGGCATATTCACCAGAGGCACCTGAGTTTGGCTGCATCGACACATCATCAAAACCAGTAATGGCTTTTAGTTGTTCTTGCAAACCATCAATCATTTCGATATAGCCGGGTACTTGACTGACCGGTGCAAAAGGATGCACGTTTGCAAATTCAGGCCATGTGATAGGTAGCATCTCGCTGGTTGCATTCAGCTTCATAGTACAGCTGCCAAGTGCAATCATACTACGGTTCATCGCCAAATCTTTATCTTCAAGCGACTTTAAATAACGTAGCATTTCATGTTCAGTGTGATGCGAGTTAAAGACAGGATGCGTTAGAATGGCATCAGTACGTAAATGCTCAGCATCAAGTGAAACAGTCGCAGCTTCTGGCAAGTCATGTGACTTATTAACAAACAATTGCGTTAATACATTAAAGTCATTTTGATCACTGGTTTCACTAAAGGCAACGCTGATTTTAGTCTCGCCCAAACGCCATAAGTTATAACCAACATTGTCAGCGTTTTCAAAGATTTGGGTTGCCAATTTCTCTGAACCACAATCAACAACGACACTATCAAAGAACTGGTCATGAACGACATTTAAGTTATTATCGCCAGCGTTTTTGATAACGTCAGCAAACGCGGTTGCAAAGGCATGAATGCGAGTCGCAATGCGTTTTACGCCCGTTGGACCATGATAAACGGCATACATACCGGCAAGATTGGCAAGCAATACTTGCGAGGTACAAATGTTAGAGTTGGCTTTTTCGCGGCGGATATGCTGTTCACGAGTTTGCAATGCCATACGTAACGCGGTATTGCCTTGTGAATCTTTTGATACCCCAATAATACGACCCGGTGCGGAACGTTTTGCTTTATCAGAAAATGCAAAGTAGGCAGCATGTGGACCACCAAAGCCCATTGGAATACCAAAGCGCTGCGTGCTACCAAGCGCTATGTCTGCGCCCATATCAGCAGGTGATTTTAACAACACCAAGCTCATGATATCGCTGACAACTGACGTATAGGTTTTATTTTTCTTAACCGCAGCAATAACATCGGTTAAATCTTTAACGTCGCCTTCTTCACCAACGTATTGGAATAAGGCACCAAAATAGTCACCAGATTTTGCTAAGTCAAAATCACCAACGATAACGTCCCAACCAAAATATTTGGCGCGGGTACGGATAACGTCTAGTGTTTGCGGATAAACGCGTTCATCAACGAAGAACTGATCAGACTTACTTTTGCTCATGCGCTTTGACATTGCCATGGCTTCAGCAGCAGCAGTTGCTTCGTCAAGTAGAGATGCGCCAGCAAGCTCAAGACCAGTTAGGTCAATACAAACTTGTTGGAAGTTAAGCAATGCTTCAAGGCGACCTTGCGCAATTTCAGCTTGGTAAGGGGTATAAGCAGTATACCAGCCTGGATTTTCAAGCACATTACGCTGAATAACGGCAGGCATGCGTACAGGAGCATAGCCTTGACCGATATAGCTTTTATTAACCGTAATTTTGTCTGCCATAGTACGTAATTTAGCAAGTGCAGTATGCTCACTCATCGCTAGTGGCAAATCGATTTCTTTTTTGAGACGAACGGCATCAGGAACAGTTGCGTTAATAAAGCTTGCCATATCGTCATAACCGATTTCTTTGAGCATATCGGCTTGTTTGTCACCGTTAGAGCCTAAATGGCGATAAACGAATTCAGATTCATTAAATAAACCTTTGAACGTGTCAAGGGTTGGATTTTGAGAAGTAGACATAATAATCCTTGTTAGGGTTTATAGTACAAGCAATAAAGAAAATAAAAATTCACGATAAAAATGAGTTAAGCGTATAACGTGCATACATAGCTTGTAGCAGATGGGTATGATTTCAATAGATATGGCTGATTAAACATGATGCACAAACTGCGCCTGATTAAAACGAAATTGCGTCTCGTAAATACCATTATCAGCGCGTTCACCAGCACCAATCATCATAACAATATGGTGATCCTTACCTAAATTTAACAGCCGCTTCATCGCAGGTTCATCAAAGCCGCCCATTGGACAACTATCAAAACCATAAGCGCGCAAGGCTAACATTAAGTTTTCGGCAGCAAGCGCGGTATTATTGGTCGCCCAATTTTTAACATCTTCAAAGGTGTAATAAGGTGATTTAATCGGACCTTTTACCTGCCTGATGGCTTGAGTTGCGCCCCATTTTGCTACAGAGAGCACATTCATTGGACCGCGTAAGAAATCCATTGGTACAAGCTTAGCGTAATAACTTTTAACCTTTTTGGGTACTGGCGTATCCGGATATTCCTGCAAGATTTGCTGAGCGTGCGCATGCCAATTGTCTGTGCGTGCCACAACGGCTATTAAGCGCACTGCGGTTTTAGCAGCGTTCTGATTCATGCAGTTTTTAACCGCGTGTTTGCGTTTATCGGCACTATCAAACACATAAAATTCCCAAGGCTGCAAATTGCTGGAATTTGGTGCCATCATCGCCAAACGTAAGCAGTCTTCAAGTACCGCGTCAGGGATGGGAGTATTGGTAAAGCGACGTACCGAACGACGAGATTCCACCACTTGACGAAACGCTTGTAAGTGGGGGGTATGCGTTGGTGTCATTAAACTGTCTGATTCATTCTGACCCATGACAGTTTGGTCACTAGAGATATTACCATTGCTGTTGACATTATCTTCAGTAGTCTGCGAAGTAGGGTTATCAGTTACACTATGAAAACTGGTATGAGTATCCGCTGATTTCACACAGGACTCCAGAACTAAACAACAAACTGCTGATTAACATAAATGCTAGCAGTAAGTGATTAGTTGTTTTGAATGAGATTAATAATGTGATATATCCAAAATATACATGAGCTATATTAAAGACATTTAATAAAGAGAGACAAAGCAACTTTTACTAATAATAGCACAGCTGTTGCTCTCTAATCTTTCACATCATATTGAATAGCAATAACCTATCACCAGTATTTTAACACGGTAATGATAGTGTAAAAGCAGATATCAACGATGTGCTGATATCTGCCTGATTAACTATTTATCTATAAAGCATAACTATCGATACTACTAATGCTAAAGCTATAATAAAAATTATAACTCGTTTTCGTACTCTTCAGCACTGAGTAAGCTTTCATAATCTTCAAGATTGGTTGCTTTCATTTTGTACAACCAGCCTTCGCCATATGGGTCTGAGTTGATGGTTTCAGGCTCATCTTCAAGGTTTTCATTGATAGCGATTACTTCGCCTGAAATAGGGGCATAAACGTCAGAAGCCGCTTTTACAGACTCAACAACTGCAATTTCTTCGTCAACGGTGATGTTAGCACCAACTTCTGGTAACTCAACAAAAACGACATCGCCAAGTAAGTCTTGCGCGTGCTCAGTAATACCGACAGTGATAGTACCATCGTCTTCTAAGCGTAACCATTCGTGGCTGGCGATGTATTTTAATTCTGCTGGGATATTGCTCATGAGAAGTTCCTTTCAGGACGGTTAAAAATAAAAGAGACAAGATATAAAAATACAGCGAGTTGTCAGTAGTGGCTAATCAACAATTTAATTAACCACCAATCAAATACTATTCATGACGGGTAGTCAAGATAAGAATTAGGCGAATTGCTGTTTGCCATTACGCACAAACGGCAGCTTAAGAACACGAACATCAACAAATTTGCCTTTACCGCGCAAATCAATTTGTACGTTATCGTCATCAGATAAGCTATCAGGAACGCGGGCGATGGCAATAGAGTTTTTGAGACTAGGGGAGAACGTACCACTGGTAATAACGCCTTTTTGCTCGTTATCTGTCCCTTGATTGATAGTCACTTCCATACCTTCACGTAACACGCCACGGCTGGTGAGCAATAGACCCACTTGCTTCATAGCAGTGTTGTTTTCTTTAGCGTCTTTGCGTTTGCTAACCAAAGCATCACGACCAATAAAGTCGCGCTCATCTTTTAGTGCCAACGTCCACGCCATATTACAATCATAAGGGCTGATGGTTTCATCCATATCATGACCATATAGGTTCATGCCAGCTTCCATACGTAGAGTATCACGTGCGCCAAGACCAGCAGGCTTGATGCCGTGCTCTTTTAGCAATGCAAAAAATTCAGCCGCATCGTCAGCAGGTAGAATGACTTCAACACCATCTTCACCCGTATAACCGGTACGGGCAACGAACCAATTTGGTGCTTCAATATCAGCTAAGTCAGCACCAACAAATGGCGTGATTTTCTCTAACGTCTTTGCCCAGTTGGATTTGGCTTGAGCTAATTTTTCAACGGCTTTAGGACCTTGCACGGCAAGCATCGCTAAATCATTACGCTCATTTAAAGTAAGGTCAAAGTCTGCTGCTACTTTTTCGAAATGCGCCATATCTTTATCGCGGGTTCCTGCGTTAGACACGATACGATATTCAGTTTCATCAGTATTTGATAAATACACAATCAAATCATCGATGATACCGCCATCTTCATTTAACATTGGAGAATAAAGGGCTTTACCCACTACTTTTAGTTTATTGACATCATTAGCGAGTAGCTTTTGTAGCCATACTTTACTATCCGCCCCTTTAACATCCACAATAACCATATGTGAGACATCAAACATGCCGGCATCAGTACGCACCGCTTCGTGCTCATCAATCTGTGAGCCATAATGAATAGGCAATTCCCAACCAGAGAAATCAACCAATTTACCTTCACTATCGACGTGAGACTGATAAAGAGGGGTGCGCTGAGGGGCTTGATTATTAGTATCGGTCATAACAAATCCTTAAAAGTACGCCTGACAAATTTTAAGTTAAGTGCACACTTAACTTAAGTAAGCCATGATAGCGTGAAGAGCAAAATTGCACCGTGCAACGATTGCGATAAAGGGTAACACAAAAAAAATAAAGCCGTAAGCCAAACAAACGCCATACGCCTGTTGAAGGAAAAGCCCCATCTGTCCTGTGACCTGAGATTTTCAACGCTTACCCAATATTATCTAACTCAGTTACTTATTAAGCATAACTCTGTTCGCTAATATTAATTGGCAACACGTTTTCTCCCCTTCGGTGGGTAAAACATCGTCTGTCTTTACCGCTCTCCAGATTTGTTATGCCTCAGGTTTAAAGCGCAATACGCCAAACAGCGCGATATCAATAAACCCGAATGCATGTGTTTTTTCAGTCCTTTTACCTGAGCGATTGGCAGGGTGTATGCGCCTTCGGTGGTGTTATAACAAATAGTAACGAGGGCTAATACGCACTCAGCTTTGCTATAAAACGCTCTCCTGAAAAAACGCTTTTATTATGAAACGTTCACGATTGTTTTACAAGCCATCAAACCGATTAAAATGTACTTACTAGGGCGGATTCTTAATTCCAACGATAAGACTCAAAGGTGATGCTACGGTCTCAATTAGGCGCTCGATATTGGCTATAAAAACCTGCTATAAAAAATTTATAATAGCTAAAGATTATAATAGCTAAAGATTATAATAGCTAAAGATTATGATAGCTAAAGATTTGGGCATTTATCATGGTACATAGGCGGCTAATACGTAAAGCCACTACTGATATCGCAGCAAATTATGCTACGCTAGCTTATTATTATCTATTGATGATAATCTTTAATTCTTGAGCCACTGACAGGTTTTACTTTATGCATTGTGATATTTATAAATTTCCCAAACATGATGATATGTACGTTTATATTGCGCGTCCTGATTATCCAAATGATACTGACGAAATTAAGGATTGGCTGGGTGTGTTACCAAAAGAATTTCGTGCCAGTTTAGGCGTGAGTAAATTTGTGATGCATTTAGATTTAAATGCTACTCAGGCATTGGCGCGTGTTGATAAGGATGAGGTAATCGCTAAGCTAAATACGCAAGGATATTTTGTGCAGATGCCACCACAAGATGTAATGCGTAAACAAGCTGAACTGCGCGCACTTGAGGCACAAGATAGCAAATATCACTAAAGCCAAAATGCTAACTTAAGTGTATTAGATATAGGTGTATTAGATATATAAGTATAGTAGGCATAAAAAAGGCTGTATGATGCATTTTGCTATAAAGTCGTGATAAACTAGACAATTATTAAACGTACAAGTTTACCGTTCTCTATTATCAGCGTTACTACTTAGTCATTATGGTAGCAACGGATAGGATTTGGTGAGCTTGACGTATGAATTATAACGCAGGTATCTAAATACGCATGGACTGGTTAAAAAGTATCTTACAAAGCTTACCGCTAGAAAAAATCAGTGACATTCTCGGTGAGATTGTTATCTGGTGGAGCCAAATGGTAAAAGGGGTTCCGCCTACTGATTTACCAACGTATGCCTATGTTGGTGGCGGTATTGTGGTGTTGGCATTATGGGTTTTGGTTGCCCGTGTACTACCAAAACCACTCGGCGGTATCAGTTGGGTGATATTGTTTGCCGTGCTATTTGCGCCCGGTACAGCACTTAGTGACCCAAGTACTATTGCACCGGCAAGTATCAGTGTGGTGTATGCCGTGATGATGAAAGATATCGCGGCGGCGGTAAGTAATAGCTTGCCTATTTTAGTGGTACTGGTTGTGGGTTTGTTTATTGGCTTTGTTTGGCAGCTGATACGCGGAGCATTTGAATCAAGTTTGGAAGAAGCTCGTCGACGCATGGCGCTAGATAATGAAGCCAACTTTCAATTAGCAGGTGGCAACTATATTGCTGAACATGAAGAGGTTGACACTCAGTCGATTGAAGCACCTATTACTCCAATATTCATGCCAGTCAACAGCTCAAAGCCTGAGTCAAATAAAGATGAGTCTAGCGCCACTCAGGTGAGTTTGCATAAAGTGCTTAAGCATGACGTTTCTAAAGCTGTCGCTACTGAACCTATCGCACCTAAAGGTATTGCTATTAAGCATCCTGTCACTGAAAAAACAGTTGCCAATGATAAAGCAGCTGTAGATACACCTAAAAAACCTAAAATTGAGGGTTTTTATAGTAAAAAAACAGTTAAAACCAATAATAATAAAGATAGCATAGTAGATAAAGAGGACGTTAGCGATGCTATTGTCGTTGACGCTGATAACAGTATTTTACCCCATTCTGATGCCAAAAATGAGACGGTAAAAGACCTAAAGTAAATTTTATTGGTTAAGCTAATAACCACTTATTTCTAATTTTTTTAATGAAATGAGATAAATAAAAAAGACACCTCAAGGTGTCTTTTTTTATATGAGAAATATCTGCGAACGCATGAGTATTTTGGCAAACAAAGCGGCTATGCTAATCTAAATACAGTATTTACTAACTTGCCATTTAACCTTTTATAAATTCTTTTTACTATAAAACAATAACCGAGATTATATTATGACTGATAAAAAAACCAAAAAATTCACCGGCACGCAAAGCTATATTGCTACTGATGATTTGCAATTGGCAGTCAATGCGGCGATGACGTTACAAAAGCCGTTATTAATTAAGGGCGAGCCGGGTACGGGCAAGACCTTACTGGCAGAAGAAGTTGCCGAGAGTTTAGGTATGCCGCTGATTACGTGGCATATCAAATCGACTACCAAGGCAGAGCAAGGTTTGTACGAGTATGATGCGGTATCGCGTTTGCGTGACTCGCAAATGGGCGATGACAAAGTCTATGAGATTGGCAATTATATCAAGCCGGGTAAATTGTGGGATGCTTTTACCAGTAAAGAGCGTAGTGTATTATTGATTGACGAGATTGATAAGGCTGATATTGAGTTCCCCAATGATTTGCTACATGAGCTGGATAAGATGTCGTTTTATGTCTATGAGACGGGCGAGACCATCACCGCTGAGCAACGCCCTGTGGTGATTATCACCTCAAACAATGAAAAAGAGTTGCCAGATGCGTTTTTGCGTCGCTGTTTCTTCCACTATATTGATTTCCCTGAAGAGGAAACCATGCGCCAAATCATTGAGGTGCATTTTCCTAATATTCAAGAAAAACTGGTCAATGATGCGCTTGATATTTTTTATAAATTGCGCAATGTCCAAGGACTCAAAAAGCCACCATCAACCTCTGAATTGGTCGATTGGCTAACGCTATTATTGGCGGATGACATGGCGCAAGCAGAATTAGAAGAGAACTTGCGCGGTGAAAAGTCTATTCCACCGTTATATGGGGCGCTGCTTAAAAATGAAGCGGATGTGAATTTATTACAGCGTTTTGCCAATATGATGCGTCGCTAAGTGTAAGCTTTGCAGCGAAGATTGAAGCTTATGCAAACGTTTAAATCTTAACCATATCAGCCAATAAGTGATGCGACTCTTATGTTTATCAAACTGTTCTATACCTTGCGTACTTACGGCGTGCCGGTCAGTACGCGTGAGCTGCTTGACTTAAATGCGGCGCTTGAGCAAGGGCTGATGATGCAGCCAGTTCTCTCATCAAAGCAGGAAGATGCCGAGTTATCTACCTTTGCCAGTCGCGAAGATATGTATCAGTTGATTCGGCTTTGTATGGTCAAAGACGAGCGCCATTTTGATAAGTTTGATCGGGCAATGGCGGATTATTTTGAAGGTGTTGATAGTCTTGATATGGATGAGCTGTTGGCTAAATTGACTGATGTTCCAAAAGAATGGCTGGATTTAAAGCTCGACCCAAAAAATCTAACTGATGAGCAGCGCCGATTGCTAAAAAAATACGGCTCGCTAGAAGAGTTGATGAAAGCGCTTGAAGAGCGTCTTAAGGAGCAAAAAGAGCGTCATCAAGGCGGTAGTAAATGGCTTGGAACCGGTGGCACCTCACCATTTGGTGCTTATGGCGATCATCCAGAGGGCGTGCGTGTCGGCGGTGAATCGCGCAAACGCAGCGCTGCCAAAGTTTGGGAGCAGCGGAAATACCGCAATCTCGATGATGACAGTCAGTTAGGCACCCGCCAAATTCAGATGGCACTGCGTAACCTACGCCAATTTGCACGTACAGGTAGCGCTGACGAGCTAGATATTCATGAAACTATTAAACGCACTGCCAAAAAGGGCATGCTCGATATCCACATGCAAGCTGAGCGTCGTAACCGCGTCAAAGTACTGATGTTGTTTGATGTCGGTGGCAGTATGGATACCCATGTTGAAGCGTTAGAAAAGCTATTTTCTGCGGCGAAAAATGAGTTTAAAACCTTAGAGTTTTTTTACTTTCATAACTGCCTATACGATTATGTCTGGAAAGATAATAACCGTCGTCATAACGCACCGATACCAACCTTTGAGCTGCTCAATAAATATGGGCGCGAGTATCGCGTTATCTTTGTGGGAGATGCTTCAATGTCGCCTTATGAGCTGATGACGGTCGGTGGTAGCGTTGAATATATGAATAACGAAGCTGGTATTGTCTGGTTGAAAAGGGTACTGGCGCATTTTGATAAAGTCGCTTGGCTCAATCCTGAAAACCCTAGCTATTGGCAATACACTCAAACCATCGTTGAGATTAAAAAACTGTTTGATAATAAAATGTATCCCATGACCTTACATGGCGTAGAAGATATGACCAATTATATGGCGCGCTAGTATTGCCGTGGTTTTAGGGTTTTAAATCAAAATAAAAAACAGCCTCTATATCAAATAGAGGCTGTTTTTATAACGCTTTAGTTATTTATAAAAGGTAAGTAGTGCCTTAGTATTATCCATTACACCAAAGGGCGATTCCACGCATCACGTACCGCATGCTTAGCATCTACCCATTCTAAGCGTGAGTTACCACGTGAATTTACCCAATCACGCTGCAAGTCTTGCTCTACCACATCAAACGACTGATTGTGACCGTAATGTTTACGCTGTGCGTAGCCATAACCGTAAGCATTACGATAGTCAGTATCATAATCGTATTGCGGATTATAATAACCAGTGGTCACATGCTGAGTACGCCAATAGGTGTCTTCTTCCATATTACCTTCAAAGGCATTAGCAACCGCGTTACCCGCTGTAGCACCAACGACTGCACCAACGGCACCGCCGACGACTGAACCAACTGGACCACCTACCGCGCCGATAGCGGCACCTGCTGCTGCACCGCCAACCATACCTGTGCCACTACTCACAGGATTGGCTTCGCGTTGTACTTCATTTTGGTCAGTAGGGTTAATAGCTTCACCAACTTCTTGACCGCCAGCACCACCAGCAACTGCACCTGCTAAGCCGCCAATTACGGTACCAACTGGACCACCAACGGCTGTACCGACAGCCGCGCCTGCCGCTGCACCGCCTAATGCGCCTGTTCCGCTAGCGATAGGATGCGGTTTTTCATGAGCTTCTTGACTGTCAGTTGGGTTAACCAGCTCACCAGTCTCATGACCAACTTTACTGCCAGCAATCGCCCCAACAGCGCCGCCGATAACGGTACCAACTGGACCACCAACTGCCGTACCGACAGCCGCCCCAGCAGCTGCGCCACCAAGAGCACCAGTACCAGTGGCTACTGGATGCGGCTTGTCCTCGCCCTGACCAGCATGATGAGCATAAGCTTTTGGCTCATAAACCTCACCATTCATACGTGCATGAGTTTTGTCCCAACCATCACGTACCGCGCCTCTCGCTTGTAGCCAAGTCATACGTGACGCGCCTTTAACTTCATTCCAGCGTTGTTCAAGCTCAGATTCATAATCTTCAAAACGCGCTGCAGTTGGATACTGTGCGCGGGTTGCATAACCAACGGCGTAAGCAGGGTGATAATCCGTTTCGTAGTCATAATCTGCCACATAATAAGGGCGATCAGTATGCACCTCTTGCCAATAGTCATATTCAACCGTTGGATCTAACATTTCACCAACTGAGCTACCAGCGACGCCGCCCACGATAGCACCAATAGCACCACCAATCAGCATACCTAGTGGTCCACCAATGGCACCAATAGCCGCGCCTGCTGCGGCACCGCCCGTACCACCAACGGCAGTACCGATTGGGTGTGAGCCTGGCTCGCCTGTAATAGGGTCGGCATTGTCATTTACACGGTTATTTATATTATGATTAGTATTATTCATGAGCGGGAATCCTTCTGACTATTATTGTATGAGTTATGGAAAAGGGTAAAGCACTGATGAGTCGCTGGGTACTATATCTTAGAGCGCGAACCTCGTATGTAGTGAATAGATGATAACTCTACAGTAGTTGAGTAAATGATATTGCCCAAATAGCTATTCATGTTAATTAGCGCCTATCAATAAACTGAAAGTAAGCTCTAAACTGCAATTAGGTTAAATAAATAGCAACGCAAATATTGGCATTTTGGAAAAAATCTGTTAACATTCATTTAAAATGAATCTTTATAGCAGTTTTTACTTTAAATGACCCTAAAAGACGATTTTATAACGTGGCTTATAGAGTTTAGTGATTTTCGCCTAATAAGTATCCGTTAATTCCTGTATCCACCCGACAAGAGACATATCATGGCTACTGCACAAACACTCGCAATCGTAAAAGCAACGGTTCCTGTACTTGAGGAACACGGCAATGCAATTACTACCGTTTTTTATAAAAATATGTTCGCTGAGCATCCAGAACTATTAGATATTTTTAATGAGACCAATCAAAAGCTAGGTCGCCAGCAAACGGCATTGGCAACCACGGTGTTAGCAGCTGCTAAGCATCTTGAGCATTTAGCAGTTTTATTGCCGCAAGTGACCCAAATCAGTCATAAGCACCGTGCTTTACAGATTTTGCCGGAGCATTATCCAATCGTTGGTAAGCATTTAATTGGCGCGATCAAAGAAGTGTTAGGCGAGGCGGCAAATGACGATATTATTACCGCGTGGACAGAAGCGTACGATGAGATTGCATCGATATTTATCCAGATTGAACATGGCATGTATGAAGAAGCGATGTGGGATGGTTTTGCCGAATTTACAGTCGCTGAAAAGGTAGCAACGGCAACAGATATTGCCGCATTTACGGTAGTTCCTGCTAATGCTGGCTCAGCAGATAACAAGTCAGCTATTGACCTAAATAAGCTCAAGCTAACCGCTGGGCAATATATTACGGTAAAGGTTGAACCTAAAGACGGCGAACATGTCGCCTTACGTCATTATTCGCTATATTCTGCTAATACGGATACAGGTATTCAGTTTGCGGTCAGACGCGATAACCGCAACGCGCATCATGGTTTAGTGTCTAATTATTTACATGACCAATTACAAGTTGGGGATTCGCTATGGTTGTCAGCGCCTGCTGGTGATTTTGCTCTAGATAAAGAGCTTATGAAACAAAACGAGATACCATTAGTATTCATTAGTGCAGGGGTTGGGGTAACACCCGTTTTATCGATGTTAGAAGAACAAGTCACGAGCAATCCTCAACGTCCTATTATTTGGGTATATGCCTGTCAGAATGAGGAACATCATGCTTTTAATGCTGAAGTTACTGCATTACTTGCTCGCGCAGAAACGGTTGCAAAACATATCTTCTATTTTGATAAAGGGCAGATATTAGACCAGACTTGGCTTGCTTCATTGCCAAAACCGGCTGATATTTATGTTTGTGGTTCTATGCCGTTTATGGAGTGTATCATTGAGGGCTTAACGGTTCTTGAGCATAGCGGTGATCACGTTCATTATGAGCCATTTGGTCCAAAGATGAGTTTGGATATCAAAGCAAGCTAGTCATTTTTAAATATTTAAATCGCGTTAAAACAATATCATGATATTGAAAAGGCAAAGTTATCCGATAACTTTGCCTTTTTCATGTCTGTATTTGCTGTAAAGGTTCTGTCGACTTTAGCCCTGATTATTGTTACAGTGTTTTTTATATGGAAACAGTGCAGCTGATAGGTTAAGAGATGAATAACTTAGCCATGGTTGAGCCTCGACTTTACCACTATCAGTCCTGTTATTTGCCTAACTTTGTAATAAATTTGCCTTATTTTTTGCTTACTTTTATGATTAGAGGTTTTTATGATGTCGATAAAGCGCCATTTTGCTTTAGTGCCAGCTGTGTTACCGGTGCTGTTTTTAGCCAGTTGTGCAACCCAAACGCAGACGAATAAACCGGTGCGCCATGGCAATGTGCAAGTTACTGAAAGTACAACCATTGTGCGACCAGCGCCTGTTATCGTACCGCCAAATAAGGTGGTAAAGCCCGCACCAGCGCCAAAAGCAAGCTACAGTAGCTTTGCCGATTGGAAAGCAGACTTTACTACGCGTGCCATTGCATCGGGCTACAATAGCTCAGATGTTCAGCGATTAATGGGTTCGGCATCTTTAAATCAACAAGTGATTTCATTGGATTCTGGGCAGCCTGAATTCTCTAAGATGCCTTGGGATTATGCAGACTCTGCGGTATCTGATGCACGGGTCAATACAGGACGCAGTAAATTTGCGGAACAGCGCGCTTATTTATCGACGCTAGAATCACGATATGGCGTGAATGCTGAGATAATCGCGGCAATTTGGGGTATGGAGTCGGCATATGGTGTAGTGACAGGCAATAGCTATTTGCCCAGTGCGCTAGCAAGCCTTGCTTATGATGGTCGTCGCCAAGCCTTTGCAGAGTCTCAGCTGTTGTCGTTAATCACGCTGTTGCAACGCGGTGATGTATCATGGTCACAGCTTGACGGTTCTTGGGCAGGCGGCATGGGGCAGACACAATTTATACCGACAACTTGGCTCAAAGAAGGGGTTGATGGCGATAATAATGGACATAAAAATCCATGGTCAACGGCAGATGCTTTGGCATCAACGGCCAGTTATTTGAGCAATGCCGGTTGGGTACGTGGCTTAGCGCCATTTTATGAAGTCAGATTGCCTGCTGGTTTTAATTATAATGCAGTTGGCACTAAGCAATCTGTTGCTCAGTGGGCAGCGCTGGGTATTGATACCATTGCTGACGTTTCATTAAACGCGAATACACCGATGGAGCTGTGGCTACCTGCGGGTAAAGACGGTCCTGCGCTATTACTCAGTAAAAACTTTGATGCTATCAAGGTGTATAACAACTCGAACAGCTATGCGCTTGGTGTGAGCTTGTTGGGTAAAGCCATTGCACGTCAAGGCGGTCTGCAACAATCGTGGCCACGCTATGAGCGTCCGCTGTCTACCACACAAGTGACTAATTTGCAACAACGCTTAACTCGTGCAGGCTATGATACTCAAGGCGCGGACGGAGTGATTGGTACCAATACCCGTAAAGCATTTCAGCGCTGGCAGGCAGATAATGGGCAAACGCCGGATGGATTTATCACTCAGCGCAGTGCTACATCGTTGACTGCATGGTGAAATGACTTAACCTTGCCATTCTTTGCGAGTGACTATTGGCAGCAGCTGATAAATCGTAATCTAAGATAACAAAATAAAAAAAGCACTCAATATTGGGTGCTTTTTTATTAAAGAATAATCGCTGATTGTTTTAAAACTGTGAATTATCTAAGATTTTAATACGATAATAATGAGTTAAACTTATATTCTGATAAAGTTGCGGATTCTTCTGGCACACTCTAAAGGTGAAGCCACAATATCTGAGCCTGATATACGAATACTACGTATACCTATTTCTTCAAGTTTTTGATCTATTACATTGTCTTTTGCTATCGCTTCGCTTGATGAGTGATGCGCTACAGAGTCACAAAATATAGCGACCCTTTGCTCTTCAAAATAGAAATCAGCTTCAGATATCATCTTAGATAATGTTTTTGTCCTCTTTCCATTCTCCCACATTGACTGTAAAGAAGGAAACAGTGTTCCGTCAGAAAAGATAATCATCTGTATTTTTGGTCTTAAATGTAAGCTATTCATTGCTTGTAAAAGAAATAGTTCAATTGGCGAATCACAACCCCATATTTTTACTGGTGTGATATTTGTAAATGGTTTGAAGTAACGAGAAAAACGAAACTTCCTATAATCACTCCAAGCAGATCTGTTTTCACCTAGTAGATTTGTACATATTCCAGGGTATGCTACATCATTTTTATCATATTTATTAGCTAAAAAATACGTATTAGAAACGAAGCCGATAACATCAGAACATATGGCTCCATTCAAATGCACGTCTCCAGATGTATAAAAGCCAAATGCGTTAGTAAAAGGATTAAATCCCATATAACGTGGAGAGCCTTCTAGAATTTTTTCAAGATTTATATTGTTGAACCATTCAACTCCTATACTTGAGGGTTGACCTCTTTTTTGAGCTGGTCGTAGAGATATATGATAGGGTAAACCATAAAGTTGACCATCTACCTCTTCGAATCCATAACAACAAATGACAATATTAACCATTTGAAATTGATCTCCTCGAACCTCATAAAACTTAGTAGCTTCTTCAGAAGGGTTCACTCCAATAACAGGAAGACTATTAAATAATTTTTTTGAGAGTCCAACTATTGTATTTTCGATGGGTTGAATACCATCTAGATCAAAAATATCATTTGCTAGAAATTCTCCAATCGCTCCTTTGAGATCAATTTCAAACGCTCTTTCAGGTAAACAACTGTAATGTGGTAAGCCCCGTAATTCTTCAGGTCTATTTTCAATATCATTACTAATAATAGGCATAATTATCTTTTAGTTATAAGTTTATATTAATGGGAAATACGTTATATAAATGAATATTTTAAATAAAGCATACAGACACAAAAAAACCCCAAGTACATAAATACTTGGGGCTGAAACTTCGCTTAAACTTAAAAAGTTAACTAAGTTTTAAATATGGCGCAGCGGACGGGACTCGAACCCGCGACCCCCGGCGTGACAGGCCGGTATTCTAACCAACTGAACTACCGCTGC
>NZ_JBEOOX010000006.1:0-124233 GCF_040309565.1 Psychrobacter sp. 16-MNA-CIBAN-0192 | reverse complement strand
TATGATTATGTTTGATGACCGTATCAGCAGGCATTTAATCTAAATGGCAGTTACACAGAATTCGGGATGGTCTCGATAAAACCTATTAAACTAAAAGATTTTGAATTGCATCTAAAACTTCAGGTACTTTAACATCGATACCTTTTTCAACAGCCTTTGTCATGAGCGCTGACGACCAAGCAAGAAACTTAGTGCCAAGTTTATTTTTATCCGGTTCACTATTAATAATGTCCTCTAATTCGTTGATATCTTCATTTGGAACACCTAGCTGTCTTAAATCATTAAGGACTTGCTCTACTTTTTCCGTATAGCTATTGCTTATACCTTGCGTAAAGTTTTGACCCACACCAACATTCGAACTTGCGTTATTGCCGTAGATATTAGTGACAATTTGATTTGCTATCTCTTTATTATCATCGTTATTCATATATTCATCTTCTAAGTTAGGAAACGCTTTATTTAACTCCAACAATGTATCTAACAGTTTTTGCTTTGTCATGTTTAATATATTATACAACTTACCAAACTGTATTTTCCTACTAACAGCAGATATGTTATTTTGCCGAACTAACTTACATATATCTCGTACTACTTCAATAGGGAAATCAATATATCCATGTTGCTCATTTGAATGCTTTACATTTTCTAAATTCTGCTCAACATTACTAATACTTAATTTGTATTCAAATTTATAAAAACCTCCACCGATACTTTTATCAAAATTAGTTAAATCCACAGGAATAAGTCTTGTACTGTGATATGGATATTCTACTGTGGCAACAATATCGCAATATAATACTCTGTATTCAGGAATAATATCTGAATCATCATAGCCGTTAAGCTCTTTATTTATCCACCCTATAAAGTCATCATTGTCGATTTTATAGGCAATTAATTTAGCTCTTGTTAATGCTTGGTTTAAGGAAATTTTATCGTAACTTATATCTTTAATTAGTTCTTTAATCATTAAAGTACCTATTCAAAAGTATTAATGAATAATTATACTAGGATATGCAAAATAGTAGTTAAAACTAAAATTTAATCGACCATATGATAGTTACCTCATGCTGAGTTTTAGCCCTAATTAAGGCGGTTATTCTTGCATTAGCACTAACATTGCGATGAATTGGCTCGGCAAAATAATAATTAAAATCAGAGTTATTTCCAAAAAAAATAACAACCAAAAAAAAGAGCTACTAGAAACCCTAGTAACTCTTTTTTTTGTATCTAAAATAGTGCAATTAAACCAAACTACTCACCGCATCAATCACAGCATCCGCAGTGATACCAAACTCTTTATACAACTCTTCCGCAGGTGCCGATTCGCCATAAGTGGTCATACCAATCACTTTGCCATCTAAACCAACAAACTTATACCAGTAGTCAACATGAGCCGCTTCTACAGCGACACGGGCACGGATATTGGCGGGCAATACTGACTCACGATAGCTGGCATCTTGCTCTACAAAAATCTCAGCACAAGGCATAGATACCACACGTACGCCAACGCCGTTTTGGCTTAACGTGTCATACGCTTGCATAGCTAGACCAACTTCTGAACCAGTTGCGATGATGATCGCTTGTAGCTCGCTTTGCTCTTTAGCAAGCACATAACCGCCTTTGGTGATGTTTGCTACTTGTTCAGCATCACGTGCTTGATGTGGCAAGCTTTGACGACTAAAAATCAATGCAGATGGGTTGTTTTCTGATTTAATCGCTTCAACCCAAGCGCTAGCAGATTCGGTTGCATCACAAGGACGCCACGTACGTAGATTCGGCGTGGTGCGTAAGCTGGTTAATTGCTCAACCGGCTGATGCGTTGGTCCATCTTCGCCCAGACCGATAGAGTCATGCGTGTAAACATGAATCACGCGCTGCTTCATTAATGCGCCCATACGTACGGCATTACGCGCGTATTCCATAAACATCAGGAACGTTGCAACATAAGGGATAAAGCCGCCGTGCAGCGCGATACCATTGGCAATTGCGGTCATACCAAATTCGCGGACGCCATAATAAATATAATTGCCAGCGTCGTCTTCTTGGATACCTTTTGCACCTTTAAATAACGTTAAGTTAGAACCCGCTAAATCTGCTGAACCGCCTAACAATTCTGGTAATAAAGGTTGCAAGGTATTAATCGCATTTTGGCTGGCTTTACGGCTGGCAACATCACCGCCTTGTTCTTGCGTTTGCTGAATATACGCTTCTGCTTGCTTATCAAAGTCTGCTGGCAACTCGCCATTTAAGCGACGTAGCAGTTCAGCTGCAAGTTCTGGATAAGCCTTTTTATAATTCTCAAAGTCACCATCCCAGTTCTTTTGTTGCGCTTCGCCTTTAGGCTTGCCATCCCATGCTTGATAGATTTCATCATCCAATTCAAACGGTGCATGCTTCCAAGATAACGCATCACGAGTCAATAAGATTTCATCATCACCTAGTGGCGCACCATGGCTTGCCGCAAGACCTTGCTTATTTGGGCTACCAGCGCCAATAGTGGTTTTGCAAATGATTAAACTTGGCTTACTAGTTTCAGCAATCGCAGCCGCAGTAGCATCGGTAATGGCTTCGGCATCGTGACCGTCTACCTTAATAACATGCCAGCCATAGGCTTCAAAGCGCGCTTGGGTGTCGTCAGTGAACCAGCCATCGACATCGCCATCAATAGAGATGCCATTATCATCGTAGAAGAATACCAATTTGCCCAGTTTTAGCGTACCGGCAAGCGAGCATACTTCATGACTGATGCCTTCCATCAAGCAACCATCGCCTAAGAATGCATAAGTATGGTGATCAACGATGTTGTGTCCGTCACGGTTAAACTGTGCCGCTAAAGTTTTCTCAGCAATAGCAAAACCAATGGCATTAGCAATCCCTTGCCCTAGTGGACCAGTCGTCGTCTCAATACCTGGGGTGTAGCCAAGCTCAGGGTGACCGGGAGTTTTGGAATGCAATTGGCGAAAGCTCTTTAAATCATCAACGCTAACATCATAGCCTGATAAATGTAGCAAGGAGTAAATAAGCATCGAGCCATGACCGTTCGATAATACGAAGCGATCACGATTGTGCCAGCTAGGATCAGCAGGATTGTGTTTTAAAAATTTGCGCCACAACACTTCCGCAATATCCGCCATGCCCATCGGCGCACCGGGGTGACCAGAATTGGCTTTTTGAACCGCATCAAATGATAATACACGGATGGCATTGGCTAATTTACGTTCGCTAATTGGAGCTGACATAGAGTGTCCTAGTATTCTGATAAGAAGTATGACTGATAAGAGGAGAGTTTACTCAACAGAGCATAACCATAAGAACGTCACATGCGCCCTTAAGTTATAGACTAATTTATAGACTGTAAAATCAGACGCTAATATTAACATATTTGATAGAGAGCACGCTAAGAAATGGCGTTACTACGGCATTTCTATTTAGCAATGATTATCATCAGTTTTATAAAATGATGATTTACACTCTATAATTTTTATTAATACATTTAGGCTGAAATCGTCTCAGCACCGCCCATAAATGGACGCAGTACTTCTGGAATGGTAATACTACCATCAGCGTTTTGATGGTTTTCCATGACTGCCAATAACGTACGACCTACTGCTAGACCTGAACCATTTAACGTATGTGCAAGGCTGGTTTGTTTGCCATCTTTAACGCGTGTGCCCATACGTCGTGCTTGGAAGTCGCCACAGTTTGAGCAGCTAGAGATTTCACGATAAGTATCTTGGCTAGGCAACCACACTTCGATATCATATGTTTTTTGGGCGGCAAAGCCCATATCACCCGTGCACAGTTTAACTAAGCGATACGGCAAATCAAGCTGCTGTAAAATAAATTCTGCTTGTCCGGTCATTGTTTCAAGCAACTCATCAGATTGCTCAGCGGTGCTGATATTAACCATCTCAACTTTTTCAAACTGATGCTGACGAATCAGACCACGGGTATCACGACCGTGCGAGCCCGCTTCACTACGAAAACAAGGCGTATGCGCAGTAAATTTTAACGGCAGCTCTTTAATATCCAAACGTTCACCACGAACCAAGTTAGTCATCGGTACTTCAGCGGTTGGAATCAGATAAAAATCAGTACCATCATTATTGGTATGATTGGTCAATTTAAACAAATCATCTTCAAATTTAGGCAACTGACCCGTACCTTTTAGACTTTCTGAATTAACAATATACGGCACATACATTTCGGTATAGCCGTACTTCATGGTATGAGTATTAAGCATAAACTGAATTAGTGCGCGATGCATCTGTGCCAATTGTCCTTTTAAAACACTAAAACGACTGCCCGTTAATTTAGCTGCCGCTTCAAAATCAAGCATACCAAGCGTCTCACCAATATGACTATGATCTTGAATATCAAAATCAAAGCTACGCGGTGTGCCCCATTTGCGCATCTCAACATTATCATCTTCTGACGTACCAACAGGTACATCACTTGCCGGCAAATTAGGAATTTGTAGCGCTGCTTGATTAATACGCTCTTGCAAAGTACGCAATTCGTCTTCAGCGGTTTTAATCTCACCGCTCACGCTTTGCATCTCATTCAATAATTCACTGGCATCTTCACCAGATTTTTTGAGATTACCGACCTGTTTTGCCCCAGCATTACGACGCGACTGCAAATCTTCCGTTTTTACTTGCAATGCTTTGCGCTCAGTTTCGATGGTTTGCCAAAAATCGATATCAAGGGCATAACCACGGGTCGCCAGTTGCTGCTGTAATTCTTGCAAGTCGCCGCGTAAGAGTTTCGGATCAATCATAATATCTGCCTATAGCGCTGGTGGTCGGGGAATAAAAAAAATATTAAAAGGATTAATATAAAATATCCGCTATGATAACAAGACCCGATAGATTTGACTATGCTTTGACTACGTTTTCACAAACGCTAATGGCTTTAACACACGTTTAATACGCCCTATCACTACAGACAGCGATGCTTATCTGTTTCAATTCTGTTTCATTTACAGACGCTTTTCGGTAAGATAAGCACAGAGTCCAATTCCACCTGCAGCCAAGTGACGCGTAATCGTTTACGCGCAACGTTTTTTATGTACTGACTGTTATCCAACGCTTTTAATCTGAGTATCTGAGAACCTTTTATGGCCCTTTACCCCTACACGCTCCAACCTGTCGCCTTAAACCTCACTGAGGCAGAGTTTCAGCAAGCACAATATGAATTATTTGTGAATGCTCAACCCTCTTTTGGTCTAAAAAGCCTTAAGAAGAAAGAATGGATTATTATAGCCATCGGTGTCGTATTAGCAGTAACAGGATTGATGTTTGTATCGGGCTATTCCACCATTATCTTTTGGATGATGCTGGTCGCCATCGTGATTTACCTATTAGTACGTACCCTTGGCTTTAAATGGTATGTCAAAAAAGAGTTTGAGAAACAAGTCGCGGCACAAGAAATGCCCGATGAGATGCGGCAGATGAAGCTTGGCGTACAAAAGCATGGTCTAGTGATGGCGATGCCTGTTAATCAGCCCGATATGTTTAATAATAATCAGATGCGCGGCATGCAAATGCGTGCAGGCTCGATGCAACAAGCCGTTATCCCATGGAGCGCTGTTAAAAGCTGGGATGAAACCGATGATTATATCTTTGTCATGTTTGAGGTAAAAGGTCAACAAGGCAGCCAAATTGTACCTAAGCGTTTACAGGGACAGAAATTCCCAATTGATACCGTACGTCAGCATTTGCAAGAAGTCGTGCCGATTCGCGGCTTACAAACCGAACACTTACAGCCACCGGCTTAATACTGTATAAATGCCAGGTAGCTAATTATTAAGAATGCTTACTATTTTTTAAGACGCCTACTGGCATTATAATTATTAATGCTTATCGTTAAGATTTAACATTATTATATTATTTGATAAAACTTGATGTTATCTTTAATTTGATTCATTTAACTTAATTAAATTTCTTTGCTATGATAATAGGCATCAGAAATATTAGTTAAAGTAGCAATACACATTTTCTCAATAACAAGGATAATATTATGAGTAACGTTACAAGCAATAGTAATCAAAGTACCAATCAAATTGGTCTAGAAACGGCTGAGATGAGCCAAGTTATAGCAAAATTAAATGGCTTACTATCTAGCTATCATATGTTCTATATCAATGTGCGTGGTTATCACTGGAATGTAAAAGGCGAGCATTTCTTTACTTTGCACCCTAAATTTGAAGAATTATATACCGCGCTACAAATCCAAATCGATGAAATTGCCGAGCGTATTTTAACCTTAGGTGGCACGCCGCTACATGCCTATAGCGACTTTGCTCAGCATACCAGCATCAGCGAAGACAAGAACGTAAAAGACGGCACCCGTTGCGTTAATGGTGTAGTAGCTGGTCTACAAGAGCTGATTGAAGAGCAACGTCAAGTGTCTGCACTAGCAACAGAAAGTGAAGATCAAGGCTCAGCAGATTTGGTTGATGCCTATGTGCAAGAACAAGAAAAACTGGTTTGGATGTATACTGCATTTTTAGGCTAATATTGACAGCATAGTCGAATGATAACTAAAAATTCAGATGATAAAAAAGCACCTTAATTAGGTGCTTTTTTTGTCCAAATTATATTTAAAAATAATGAATTATTTTTGCATCCATTGACGCATTTTTTCGCGCTCAGCTGGCGTCGCAGTTAACCATAACTGCATAAATTGATCTAATGTGCTGGCAGATTGATTCGCAGTTGTTGCAGGCGTTACCGTATAACGACTCGACGCTACTGCTCCTGAACTGGCTGTATTTTGAGTAGTAACAGTAGCCTGACCCAATGCGGCAATCGCTTGTTGGTTTTGTAATTCCGCATCACCGCTACCGCCAAATACACCGCCCAGCGCTTTTCCTAATCCTGAGAAGATACTGCCATCATTACCACCTAGACTTTTTTGGCTTGCAACCACGGTATTATTTTGTTGTATCGCTAACGTTGGATTTTCAGCATACTTCTTAGCCGCAGCATAGTCTTCTGGCTGATTGGGCATGGTTAGACGATAGGTTTGATTATCAGCCAAATCCGCTGCCACACTGATATTTCCTGAACGCAGATAGTCATGCTCATCACGGCGCAAATTATATAAACGATCATATTTAGCAGTAATCACGTGCTTGCCCGGTTGCAAAGTGAACTCTTTGGTTAATGGCTGAAACAGGCTTTGTTTAAGCTCCTGACCATTAATCGCGGTGACTTTAATATTGTCGTCTACCACTAACGTGACTGCCGCATGTGATAGCATTGATAATGAACCCATGCCAACCAACAACATACTAACAGTCAGTTTTTGTAGTCCATAAGCACTATTTTTCATAAAAATTCCTATTGGTAGTACTGACAGTTTAAAAGTAAGGGTAAGCTCGGAGCCACGCGAATAGTATTAGATGACTGAAATCACTTATTAATAAATATGCTAAAAATCTAAAGGTATGGTTTGATTGTCTTGTTCGGCGGCACGTTTATCGACTTCCGCCTCTTGTGTAATATCGGCAAGTTCAGCAACGAGGGTTTGTTCATCAATCGTCCGCAACGCGTCACTAATGACGGCTTTTGAGATATTACTGCGTCCAAGATTAGAAAACATCGGCTGAATATAATTGAGCACCACCATCATGGCACCGATACGATGTGGACCTTCATTAAGCAAATAATCGGTAATGCGCTCATCAAACTGCCAACCACGACGGCGCAGAATAGACTGTAGCAACGCTTGTCTATCCGCCAAATCTCGACCGTTTGGCACTTTAAAGGTTGGTGCTTGTGACAATCTACTTAATAAATCTGTCAGCTGAAACGGCAATTCGCCTGCGGGTGTATTGGCAGCAAATAAGAGCTGGCGTTGCCCTTCGCGACTACGATTAATGAGGTGAAATAAGGCTTCTTGCCATTGGCTACTGTGCTCAATCACTTCTAAATCATCAATAGCAATCACATCGAAATTCTCAAGCGAGGATAAGACATCAACATCAGTATGTATCAGTTCATTAAGCGATAGACAAATGGCTGACTTATCCATCTCGATAAAGGACTCGCAAATAGCTGACAGTAAGTGCGATTTGCCTGTCGCTGGGCTACCAAACAAATACAGCTGACGGATAAGACCGACATGCAACTGGCGCACGGCATCAATAATCGACATCCAGCCGGGACCGGCAAAGTCGCTGAGACTCGCATCGTGCTTGATATCTAGATTGAGACTTAGCTGTGCTTCTGCCATGAATCATCAACTCGGTTTGCGTAGCGCACAAATGGGCAACAAATAACTAGAAGGCTACTCTCTATTTTATTTTTCTGAAACAGGTTTTGTCGAACGGGTTTTCTTTAGATAAAATCTGATAAATAAAATCTAATTCTTTTCATTTAAGACCATTATCAGCACTGACTTATCTTAATCAATCGATATGACATGGTACGCTATCAGCAGCCGTTTAGTAACCGCTTCTGCCTAAATAATGCGCCTATATATACCATACTTACAAAATGACTGACAAGTCTTTTGGCATCTCTAAAGAAGTCTAATAACATCTTAAACTAATAAGCCATTATTTCTCTTCAAATAAATTTAACTGCTTGCGCCCTTTATAAAAATCAGTCGTACGATAATAGCCATAGAGATGAATAAAGAGCACGTTAAGCACTGCTGATACGGGCAAAGCAATCAGCATACCTACAAAGCCTAATAAGCTTGCCCCTGCCAGCACAGCAAAGATAACCCACAACGGTGACAGTCCAATCTTATCACCCAATAGTAAGGGCTGGAGAATATAACCTTCAGCAGCTTGCCCGACTAAAAACGCACCGACAATCAGCGATAAATGAAACCAGTCCAAGCCAAATTGAAATAAGCCGGCGATAATTGACGCAATAAATCCAAGCCCAAACCCTAAATAAGGCACAAAGCTGGCAATACCTGCTGCCATACCAATAATAAGCCCAAGCTCAAGCCCAATCAGCTGTAACTGTACTGCATAAATAACGCCGAGCAACACCATCACAAGTAGCTGACCCTTGATAAATGCCATTAATGCGCGATCACATTCATGAGCAATGCTGACCACCTTTTTGCTATAAGCAGTAGGAATGGCCATTTTCCAACCGTGCAGACGCTTGTCCCAGTTAAATAGGAAATAAAAGGTCAAAATAGGCACCAGCACGATTAGACCGGCACTATTAATAAAGCTCATGCCCGAGGCTAACACTTGACTCATTAAACTGCTGGCATCTTCAAATTTATAATGGGTTTGCATATAGCCGACAAACGTTTCAGAGACACCTTTAGACTCAAGCTCAGGCAAGCGAATACGCATATGATTGACAAACCACTCGCGCGCCACATCATTATACCAGCTTAAAATTTGCGGTAAATATTCCCATGCGGCTTGCAGTTGTCGCCACAATGTCGGTATTAACCACCATAACAATACCGTCATGCCAATAGTAATGGCAGCATAAACCACAAGAATCGCTATCCAGCGCCGTACATATTTTGACAATGCCTTGACCAACGGGTTGAATAAGTAGGCAAGGATAAAAGCGCAGAAAAAGGGAATAATCACTGGCCACATCAGGCGCAGCATCACCAGCGCAATAACAATAGCAACGACGATAAACAAACGTCGAAAAAAAGGATCTATCGGTTGGCTGATCATGAGTGACAATCCTACAAGTAAGCAAATGGTGATAGAAAATAGATAGTATGATGACCATCAACAGTTTGACCAAAGCTATGTTGGCAATCAGGTATGGTAAACGCATCATTATCGCAGAGTCGATAAAAAAAGCAGTGATTTTTTGTTGCTTAACCGCTTATTATCGCTTATTTTTCAAGATAACATCCTAAGTGTTTTTGCAGCTACTTGTTGATTTTATTTCACTTGATAAAAATACTTTGGACAAATTTGTCTAACATTCATTGCGAATAAGGCGAATATTCCTAAGTTGTTTTGCGAGTGCAGGCTATTTTTGGGTATAATGCACGCACTACAGTCAAATTATATCTGTTTAGTGCAATTCCTTTACTTTACCACCCTTAACTGTGAGATGACCATGAGTGACAAGCCTTCTTTAAGCTACAAAGACGCTGGTGTTGATATCGATGCTGGCGACGCGTTGGTTCAGCGCATCAAGTCGGTGGCAAAAGCCACTTCTCGTCCTGAAGTAGTGGGCGGGCTTGGCGGTTTCGGCGCGCTATGTCGTATCCCAACTGGCTACACTTCTCCACTTTTGGTTTCTGGTACAGATGGCGTTGGTACAAAGTTAAAGTTAGCTTTACAGCTAAATCGTCACGATACCATTGGTATTGACTTAGTTGCAATGTGCGTTAATGATTTGCTGGTTTGTGGTGCTGAGCCATTATTCTTTTTAGATTATTATGCAACGGGTAAGCTTGATGTAGACGTTGCAGCGACGGTCGTCACTGGTATTGGCGATGGTTGTAAATTGGCAAATTGCGCCTTGATTGGTGGCGAAACGGCTGAGATGCCAGGCATGTATCAAGATGATGATTACGACTTAGCTGGATTTTGTGTGGGCGTGGTTGAAGAAGCAGAGGTCATCACAGGTGAAAATGTCGCAGAAGGCGATGTACTGATTGCACTGGCTTCAAGTGGCGCGCATTCTAATGGTTACTCATTAGTTCGTAAGGTCATTGAGGTCAGCGGCATTGATGTGACTAATAGCACTGAACAGCTAGACGGTCAGCCGATTCAAGATGCACTGATGGCACCAACCCGTATTTACGTCAAAGCCATTAAAGCATTGCAAGATAGCTTGGGCAATCAAAATCTGCATGCCATGTCGCATATTACGGGTGGTGGTTTAACCGATAATCTACCTCGCGTCCTTCCTGAACATTTAGCCGCTAGCATTGATACCAGCAGCTGGCAGTTCTCCGAGCTATTCACATGGCTACAAACTCAAGGTAATATTGCTCAAAGTGAGATGTATCGTACCTTTAACTGCGGTGTAGGCTTTGTTATTGTTGTTCCTAAAGAGCAAGCAGCTGCAGCGATTCAAACTCTAAATGATGCAGGCGAGAAGGCTTGGGCAATCGGCGAAATGGTTAGCCGCGCGACTAGTGACAAAGCAGAAGCGGTGGTATATCGCTAATGTCCGTGCATCAAGAAACAATGAGTCAACAAGCAACGCCTCAAGAAGCAGCCATACACCAACAGCAGCGCAAGTCGTTACGCGTTGTGGTCATGGTGTCAGGCAGTGGCAGTAATTTACAGGTATTGATAGATGCGATGCAAGCTGGGGCGCTACCGATTGATATCGTTGGCGTTATCAGCAACCGTGAGGACGCTTATGCCATTACTCGCGCCCAGCAGGCAGGTATTGACGTTGCCGTATTGTCTCATACAGCTAGTGGCAAGCGCATGGCGATCAGAACCTTTGAGACCCATGCCAGTGCCCAGTTTGCCACATGGCAGCCTGACCTTATTGTCCTTGCTGGCTTTATGCGTGTATTGAGTGCTGATTTTATTGATAATGCGCCTGCTCCGATGATTAATTTGCATCCCTCGCTACTCCCTGTATATAAAGGGATGCAGACGCATCAACGCGCTATTCAAGCGGGTGCGCGCTATCATGGCTGTAGCGTCCACTTAGTGACTGCTGAGCTGGATGCTGGACAAGTATTAACCCAAGCCATGTTACCCGTTAGTGCTAAAGATACCGCTGACAGCTTACAGGCACGGGTGCAAAAGCTTGAGCATAAGCTGTTGCCATGGACGATTTTGTTACTTACCAATGGCGTAATATCGCTAAATGTTAATGAGCAAAACGTTGCTAAGGCAACTTACTTGCCTACCTTGCCCTTGCAATTATTTATCAACTCTTAAAGTATGAGGCGTCGATTAAATAAGTTATACCTGCTGTTCAATCGTAAGCCAATGTTATGAGTTAAATATTAATTAACGTTATAAAAAAGCCCAGTCCTGCTATGCGCAAAACTGGGCTTTTTTATATGCTATTTTTGAAGCAATTAAATGAACAAACAAGTTATTAGAAAAATTGATTATTTACTGGAATGTCTTTTTCCTGCTGTTTTTGCTCGTCTTCTTCATCTGCCACCACTTGCCGCGCAACATGCATAATCAGCTGACGTAACCAACGATGCGCTGGATGATGCTGTAACAAAGGCGACCATGCCATTGTCAGCTCAAACTCTGGAATAAAAAACGGTGGCTCTTTCATAATAATACTGTCATTGGTTGCCTGCATGCGCGCTACGCGCGTCGGCAATGTTGCAATTAAATCTTTATTGGCAGCTAGCATCGCAGGCATCTGATAATGACGCGTAAAGACGCTAATTTGCCGCTTTTGTCCCAAGCGCTTTAGCGCCTGATCGATTGACCCTAACCCACCAGATTTCTCAGGATTCACCCCAAAGCCGACACCCATACCGGTTTTGGATACCCAAACGTGTTGACCTTTTAGGTAATTTTTGAGATTAAAACGGTTGGCATATGGACTGTCTGCCGATAGCAAACAGCTAAAGGTATCGCGCCAAACTAAAACCTGATGAAAACTTTGCGGAATCTCATTAAAGCGATTAATCGCCAAGTCAACGCGCCCTTGTTCCATATCACGGTAAGAAACATCAGATGGCGTTAAAAAGTCCAGAATAACGTTAGGTGCCTCCGAACGGAGTGCCTTGACTAACTTGGGAACGAGTGTTGCTTCAGCATAATCTGAGGTCATAATCCGAAACACGCGTGAGGTACTATAAGGACGAAACTCAGTGCGTGGCTCAAGTACCTGAGTCAGATCAGCGAGTACTTCACGAATACGTGGCTGCAATTCAAGCGCACGCTCTGTCGGCGTCATCCCTTCTGATGAGCGTACCAATAAAGGGTCATTAAATAACTTACGTAAACGGCGCAAAATATTACTCATGGCAGGCTGAGTAATGCCCAATTGCTCAGCGGCGCGCGTGACGTTTTTTTCTCGTAGCAGCACATCTAAATGTACCAATAAATTTAAATCAACCCGCTGCAAATTCATATGTCTGTCTCTTTACTTAAAAATAAACGCCTCTACAATATTGATATTTCCATCCATTAATACGGTTTATAAATACCAACAGTCTGACTATGTACCTTATCAATTAGCCTATTTATAATGATTTAGTAATCATGTCTATCTCTTTATGGCTTGTGATTTCCGTTGTAATGCCTTTGTTTTCTTGACTTATAAGCTACTGAAATACTAAAGATGAACGTCATAAATTAGATAAATCTTAACATCAGAGATATAGCGAGTATCATAAGAGCCATAAAGCTATATCGATAACCAGTGACATCTTATTCAGATATGCTATGTTTATATAAAGCTTATAAAATAAGTAAGGCTGGTAGGTAATTCATAGTCATCAGTATAACCGTCTAACTATTTTCATCTTCTCTATGTTATAATCATACCGCGCTAAATAAGAGCACTAGGTCAATGACTGATTGGTGATAATATTGGCTAAGCTTAATATTAGCCTTTTCATATGTTATAGGTTATTGTATCATTATCTACTGATAAGTAGGCACACTGCTCGTGACTATCTTATCGCGGCGCACCATAAAGTTGTCGACCGTTGTCTTTAGATCCCCTGTGAGCTTATCAATAGCACTCAAATCTTAAGTAGCGTCAATATTAGTAACACAAAATGTTTCTATTTTTACTGCTTACCTTATTTAAAACCCTTGTATTTTTTCATCGGTTTGTTTAGGGTATGTACGGCTAAGAGTGATGATTCATTGCGGTTTGTAGTTTATGGATCGAACTTCAATACTTTCTTAGCCACTAAAGCAAACATTAAATATCAGTACATCGATGTAATCGTAATTCCTGCACGTTTTAGTAACGCTCTGCAACTCTGTTATGATCATGTCCATTATTTTATTTTTTGTGCTCAATCTTTAATACCCCACCAAGGAGAAGTCTAGATGTCAACTTATACATCTGCAATCGATCATATTCGTGAATTAAAGCAAAAATACGGCAACTGGAATAGCATTAGCGAAACTGATGCTGCCCGTATGATGGTACAAAACCGTTTTAAAACTGGTTTAGATATTGCAAAATATACTGCAAAAATCATGCGCGAAGACATGGCAGAGTACGATCAAGACACCTCTAAGTACACGCAATCATTAGGTGCTTGGCATGGTTTTATCGCTCAGCAAACTATGTATGCGAACAAAAAACACTTCGGTACTACTTCTAAAAAATACATCTACTTATCAGGTTGGATGGTAGCTGCCCTTCGTTCAGAATTTGGTCCATTACCTGACCAATCTATGCATGAAAAAACGGCTGTATCTGATCTTATCGAAGAAATCTACACTTTCTTACGTCAAGCGGATGCTAAAGTACTAAACGATTACTTCCGTGAGCTAAACGCTGCTGAAGAAGCGGGTCAAGACACTAAAGCTATTCAAGAAAAAATCGAAAACTTCGAGTCGCATGTTGTGCCAATCATTGCTGATATCGATGCAGGTTTTGGTAACGAAGAAGCCACTTACCTATTCGCTAAGAAACTTATCGAAGCTGGTGCTTGTGCTCTACAGATCGAAAACCAAGTATCTGACGCTAAGCAATGTGGTCACCAAGCTGGTAAAGTTACTGTACCGCATGAAGACTATATCTCAAAGCTTAACGCTATCCGTTATGCATTCTTAGAGCTAGGTGTTGACGACGGCGTTATCGTTGCTCGTACTGATAGTGAGGGCGCATCACTAACGCAAAAAATCCCAGTATCAAACGAACCTGGCGATTTGGCTTCTAAATATATCGATTTCATCGAAATGGAAGAAGTAACGCTTGAAACTGCTAACGAAAATGACAGCTTACTTAAGCATGACGGTAAACTAGTTCGTCCTAAGCGTTTACCAAACGGTTTATATCAGTTCCGTGAAGAGACTAATATTGATCGTGTTGTTCTTGACTGTGTAACTGCATTAGAAAATGGTGCTGATCTACTATGGATCGAAACACCTACTCCTAACGTTGAACACATCAAAATGATGGTTGATCGTATTAAAGAAGAGCAGCCGCAAGCGAAATTGGTCTATAACAATAGCCCATCTTTCAACTGGACGTTGAACTTCCGTAAGCAAGTTATCGCTGCATGGGAAAAAGAAGGTAAAGATATCTCTGCATATGACAAAGATAACTTAATGAGCGGCGATTACGACGATACAGAACTAAACACTGCAGCTGATGCGTTAGCGAAGAGTTTCCAAAGAGACGCAGCACGTGAAGCAGGTGTATTCCATCATCTAATCACTCTACCTACGTACCACACTGCCGCTCTAGAGATGAATGAGCTGTCTAAAGGTTACTTCGGTGAAGACGGTATGCTTGCTTATGTTGCTGGCGTACAACGTAAAGAGATCCGTGCAGGTGTTGAAGCAGTTAAGCACCAAGCTATGGCTGGTTCTGACATCGGTGATGATCATAAAGAGATCTTCTCAGGTGACAACGCTCTAAAAGCTGGTGGTGGCAAAAACACTATGGATCAGTTCAAATAGGTTTTATCCTCCTATAAGCATGCACTAACCAGTGAATGCTTATATTAAAAAACCGCCCTACACAATGTAGGGCGGTTTTTTATGGCTGTTACTTTATTATTCATTTTTTTGGTTTTATTAGTTTTATTACTAATGGCTATTTCTGCATTTATTTCTATTAAATATTTTCAGACTTAATTCTGATGTGTATCATCCGTTTTACGCGTAGGTTCTGATACCTTAGTATGGTTATGTGACTTGTTTTTCTGCATTGACTTGGCAGGTAAAAGCTTGCAATAAGCGATTTTTATCAAACGATATAATAGGTAAAAAACACCAATCACGATCAATAACCACCATAATACAATCAAGCTAATAACGACTTTTTTGAGAATTTCCCAACCCGTTTTAAACGCTTCACTAGCTTGCTCAGTAAAACTTGGCGCTTCAGCGTCTATTAATAGTTCAATATTCTGTGTGATTTCCTTATAGCTACTGGCAGGCTGACTGAAGGATAGCGTAATGGTGCTATATTTGACTTTATCCTCGATATCCATTTGCTCAAGCTTGGCATACTCTTGCTGCTGACGTGCGGCATAGGTTGCGGTGATAGCATCTACATTACTGTTTTGATCTTTATTATTTTTACTTTTTAGCCGCTCTTGCTCAAGCTCTACTGCCATATCATTGTTGAGTTTGGCGGCTAATTGTTCACGGTAAATATCAAGGGTTACATCTTGTGCGCTAAACGATTGGTCATTTAAAAATGCTACCTGTGCTTGTATTTGCTGTAAAAACGTTTTGACGTTGACCTTAGGAATACGCACCGTCATATTTGCTTGGCGCTCATAGGTGATAAGTGTGATATTTTGTGCGCCCTTGGCAAAAGTGCGACGATCGGTTTCGTTATTATTAATGTCGCTCAGCGCAACATAGCCTCCTTGCTGTTGAGTCATTTTTTCAATAGCACTGCTACTTTTGACCACATCCGCAACTTTAAAATCAGCATTAACATTCACCAGTAAGGTTTTGCCTGCAATCTCAACCCCTGTTACTTGAGTGTCTAAGCTTTGCGCGCTATTGCCACCTAGACTTTCGACCGTGAGCACATCATTTTGCTCAGCGCTGTCCTCACCTGCCGCATTTACGACTGCTTCAGCACCGCCCATATCCTCAGCGGCTTGTGTGCTCTCCTGATAAGCAACTTCCTCATTACTGCTGTTATCGTATTGCGAGCTATTATTACAGCCAGTAACAACAAGCAATGCCAATGCTAAGCTACTGCTGAGCAGAGGGCGCGCACGGATTTGAGTATTTATGGTAGCAAAGCCGTTATTATTATAAATATCACTTTGTGGATACTGGTTCGATGGTAAGGTCATGGTTTATAGTTCCTGCATAATCAATGCGGCGGATAGGGTTGACAGGATTGCTGAGCATAATGGTTTAGTATATCGCTACTTAGTATATCGCCATACCCGACATTTATCGATATAGTAAAAGATAAATGCTGTTAATAATCGACTTGTCATTATCTAATTGCTCCCATAGGATGGTAAACTCAGAGCAATAGCCGTATTCGCCACCGCCATTATTCAAAACGACAGGGAACCATCATGCAAGAAATAGAACTGAAGTTTTTAGTGCCGCAAGACCGGCTCAAAGGATTGATGCGACAAGTCAATATCAAGTCCTCACAGACCACACCAATGATGGCTCATTATTTTGATACGCAAAAGCAGGAACTGGCAGCAGCTGGCATTGGCTTACGCATACGTCAAGAGGGCGCAACATGGGTACAGACGATTAAAGCAGGTGGCGACGGCATAGCAGCGCGCTTGGAGCACAACACCGTTCTTGATACCGACCATGTGCAAGCAATGCTGGCTGATAATAACTTGCTGCCTGATTTGACACTTTATAAGGATACGGCTATCGCCCCTGCTTTAGCAGATTTTAAATTAAAAAAACTGGCAAAAAATTTAACTCGGCGATATGTTACGGATGTGCAGCGTACGACGCGAATGCTAGAAGACGATAGTGGCGAGCATATTAATAGTATAGAGATGGCGTATGATTACGGAGCAATTATTCATGGTTGCGATGACACTCAGCGTCAAGCCATTCAAGAAATCGAGTTTGAGCTGATAGCAGGTGAGCTTGACTTTTTATTTGCAACCGCAAAGACATGGTGCAAACGCTATAAGCTGTGCCTATCAACAGTTACCAAAGCGGAGCGCGGCGGCTTACTGATTAATAAGCAAGCTTATAGTCCAGCGGTTGAGGCAGACTTGACTCTATTACAGGTTAATAAAAAAAGTAACCTGCCTGAATTTATACGTGCTGTCGTACATAATTGTCTACTGCAAATATTACCGAACAGCAGTGCAATTGCCGATGGCAGTAAAGATATCCATCATGCTATACAACTTGCTCATGGTCTCTCCCGCCTATCTACTGCACTACAAACTTTTGGCAAATTTTCAGAGCAGTTAAATAATGAATGGCTGGGTATTATTAAACAGACGACAACAGCACTTGATGAGTACATTAGCACAGCCTATATGATCACAGATATTGAGACATTACTGGAACAGCAAGGCGCGCCGTCTCTAGATTGGAGCACAGATATTGCACAGATTAAGCTAGCACCTAGTGATGCAATATGTACCAATGATTTTCAATTAACTTTATTAGAATTGATTGAATTTGTGATGAGTCATACATCTGCTGAGCCGCAAGCCGATAAACTTGCGATAGATAAGCTATCCAAGATTTTAGCAAAAAAACAGGCTAATTTATTGCAAAGTGAACAAGATAATAGTGGTGATATCCATCAGCAATTAACTGAGGTACGTTATATTGCTGAGTTCGCTGCTCCCTTGTATCCAAGAAAGGCAAGCAAACGTTGGATGAAGCACTTAGCTAAAGCACAAAAGTCACTGGAGATGTATCAACAGCAACTCAACTACCAACAGCGCTATCAGCAAAAATCAGTAACCAATCCGGAAGCATTATATGGTGCAGGTTGGCTTGCTGCAACATTACCAGAGCAACAGCAGCGCTGGCAAAAGCATCTACATCGTTTGCATGAATGCCCGATATTTTGGTGATGGTTTTTAATAAAAATCTCTATAAAAAAGACAGCCCATATGATGAGCTGTCTTTTTTATAGAGATTTTAATATTTTATAGCTATTTTTTGAGCATTAGCTCTCAAGACCAAGGACGCGCATACGCTCATTAAGGGGCTGATAGGTTTTTTTGCCGGCTGGCTCTAAGATATTACCGAAGGGCATTTGGGCAATTAAATCCCAGTTATCAGGAACGTTAAAGGCTGTTGCCACATCATTATCAATTAAAGGATTGTAGTGTTGTAGGCTAGCACCCACTTCTAACGTGCGCAGCTCTGTCCAGAGCGCATACTGATGCATAGCTGAGGTTTGTTGCGCCCAAGTCGGGAAGTGATGAGCGTATAACGGAAACTTATCTTGTAATGATTTGATCACCTCATTATCTTCAAAAAATAATACTGTTCCTGCTGCAGCACGAAAGCTGTCCATCTTTTTCTTGCTACTAGAGAAATCGCCATTACCCATCTCTTGGCGCAATTTAGCTTCAGTAATGTCCCACAGCTGTCGATGTTGCTCGCCAAATAATACAATCAACCGTGAGGATTGCGAATTAAAGGCAGACGGTGTATGTAGCAAAACACGCTCGGCAATATGGATAATCGCTTGTGGCATAACGGGTAGCTCATTGCCTAAAGCGTAAATAGTGCGACGAGTATCAAAGGCTTGTTGTAAAGTGACTAAGTTTTCTGTGGTCATTATTATTGTCCTTGCTAATTAAAATTATTGATTACTACGTTGAGCTTTCAAGGCAAACATTAAATATATAGCTCAAAGATAAAGCTAAATAAATACATTTATCAAAAACAGCTATCCTCAGCTCAAACCTTATTGTAACTATTCTCTTAAATTATAATTAGTTTTATTAAGTATTTTTTATTAATGAAATTGTAATATCACCTTTTTTAACTTATTCTTAAGGCTTAATTACCTCATTAACGTATTATTATCTCCATCTTAGCAAGCTATAATGTTTACAGCCGTACCCTCTTTAACCTGCTCAAACAATTTAATAATATCTTGATTGCGCATGCGTATACAGCCGTGCGAGCGTGGCATATGCATAGGTTCACTATCAGGTGTACCATGAATATAAATATAGCGCTGATAGGTATCACAGCTGCCTTGTTCGTTACTGCCTTTATTGATACCTTCTTCTAAACCTGCCAGCCATAAGATACGACTGAGTATCCAATCGCGCTCAGGGTATTGTTTTCCTAGTATCTCGCTATATATTTCTCCGGTTGGCACTCGCCCTATAAATACAGCATTAATAGAGTAGTCGCCACCTATTTTTTCAGCGATAACATGTTCGCCAAGCGGTGTACAGCCACTGTCTTGCTGACTACCGACACCATTTTTGGCGGTTGAAATATCATAGTGAGCTATCTCTTTATCATTCTGATAAACGCTTAGTATTTGCTTTTCGATGTTAACGATTAAGCGCAAATCATCATCTTTTATACAGTTTTTACTGCTATTATTTATCATTAAACGTTGTCCTTTTTTATTTATTATTAAGTTTTTTTATGATAATAAATGGGATGATAATTTTGGTCATTAGGCGCTAATCCTACATTTATAGCAATTAAAAATAGAATCATTACAAAGCAAAAAAAACAGAGACATCACATCTCTGTTTTTTATTTATAACCAATTTACTAGAAACAATCGTCTAAAGCTAATTGCCTAAAATAATTGATAAAAGCTTATTTAGACAAATCACGACCACGGCTGGCTTCGATAGCCAAACGTAGACCGTTTAGGCGAATGAAACCTTCCGCATCTTTTTGATCATATGCACCAGCATCATCTTCAAAGGTGGCGATTTTTTCATCAAACAATGAATCGTCCGATTTACGTCCAACCACACTAACTGCGCCTTTATACAATTTCACGCGAACCGTACCATTGACATATTCTTGTGATTTGTCAATCAATGCCTGTAACATCAGACGCTCAGGGCTGAACCAATAGCCGTTATAAATGATTTTAGCATAACGTGGCATCAGCTCATCTTTGAGATGCGCGGCTTCACGGTCAAGCGTTAATGATTCAATACCGCGATGCGCTTTGAGCATAATTGTACCTGCTGGCGTCTCATAGCAACCACGTGACTTCATACCAACATAACGATTTTCCACAATGTCTAAGCGACCAATGCCATGCTTACCGCCGATTTCGTTCAATTTAATCATTACTTCAAATGGCTTAAGTTTTTCACCATCAATCGCAACGATATCTCCTTTTTCATATTCCAATTCTAAATATTGTGCTTCGTCAGGCGCTTCTTCTGGGCTAACTGACCAGCGCCACATATCATCTTCTGCTTCAGCGTACGGATCTTCTAGGATACCGCCTTCATAAGAGATATGCAGTAGATTGGCATCCATTGAATACGGTGATTTTTTCTTACTACCCGCATAATCAATGGCGATATTATGTTCTTTGGCATATTCCATCAAGCTTTCACGGCTCGATAAATCCCACTCACGCCAAGGGGCAATGGTTACTACATCAGGTGATAAGGCAACAGCACCCAGCTCAAAACGTACTTGGTCATTACCTTTACCAGTTGCGCCATGACTGATAGCGTCAGCGCCATGCTCGGCGGCAATTTCAACCAGGCGCTTAGCAATTAAAGGACGCGCAATAGACGTGCCTAATAAATACTCGCCTTCATAAATAGCATTGGCACGGAACATGGGGAACACATAATCGCGTGCAAATTCTTCACGCAAATCTTCAATATAAATGTCTTTGATACCCATGGCTTGTGCTTTGGCACGTGCCGGCTCGACCTCTTCGCCTTGACCGATATCAGCGGTGAAGGTAATCACTTCAGCGTCATAAGTATCTTGTAACCACTTAGCGATAATGGAGGTATCCAAACCGCCAGAATATGCCAAGACGATTTTATTGATATTTTTTGGATCTAGTTTAGCCATGAAAAACTCCTGATAAGGGCTGGTAAGTGTAGAAATAATGCAGAAAAATAATACGAAGAAGTAATAACTCGCAAGAATCAGACAAAAGGTAGTGTGTCTACTCAGTGTACATCATATTTAGGATGGGCAAAAGTGCAACCACGGTATGACGTTGCTATTTATTTAAAGTTTATCTTATGTTTGCAGCCCCCTTTCTGGACGCACATTCAGTCGAGTGGGCAAATCTGTTATTATAACAGCTGACTAAATGCTATCATTATAAAACCCTTATAACCCTTTTCCCCGCCTTTTATATCTGACCATTTCACTTATTAGAGCATCGTGATTCCTATGACCCAGCCGATTAAAGAGTTAACCATTCTCCAGCCAGACGACTGGCATATTCATTTACGTGATGGTGCTGCTTTGGCAACCACAGTACCACATGCCGCGACCAGTTTTAACCGCGTTATCTGCATGCCAAATTTAGTACCACCTGTTAAAAATGCTGACGACGCCCGCGCCTATCGTGAGCGCATTATGCAGCATCTTGCTGATAGTGATATTAATGCCGCTCGCAAAGCGACTTTTGATCCGCGCATGACTTTATACATGACTGATCATACTTCGGTTCAAGATATCGAAATCGCCGCAAAGTCAGGTATCGTACAAGCGGTTAAGTTATATCCTGCAGGCGCTACCACCAATTCAGCCGATGGCGTAACTGACATTCTTGCTTGTGCCGACGTTTTTGCAGCAATGGAAAAATATAATTTACCTTTACTGCTTCATGGCGAAGTGACTCACGCTCACGTTGATATTTTTGACCGTGAAAAACGCTTTTTGGATGAAGTGTTAGGAAAAATTGTAAAGAGTTTCCCCAGCCTTAAAATCGTCCTTGAGCATATTACTACCAGCGATGCAGCCGACTTTGTATTGGCACAAGGCAGCCAAATTGGCGCAACCATCACCCCACAGCATATGATGCTCAATCGCAATGACATGCTATTGGGTGGTATCAAGCCGCATATGTATTGCTTACCTATTTTAAAACGTGCTACCCATCAGCAAGCCCTATTGGCAGTGGCGACTAGTGGCAGTCCTAAATTCTTCTTAGGTACGGACTCTGCACCGCATGCCACAGATAAAAAAGAAGCCGCTTGTGGCTGTGCTGGCTGCTATAGTTCCCCAACCGCGCTACCGTTATATGCCACTGCCTTTGACAGTATTGGCAAGCTTGATAAATTAGAAGGCTTTACCAGTCGTTTTGGTGCAGAATTTTATGGGCTGCCAGTTAATACTAATACCGTGACCCTAATTAATACCCCAATGCAAATACCGACACATTATCCTTACTTTAATGGCTCAACCCTCACGCCATTAATGGCAGGTGAAACGTTACCCTGGTCTATTAAAGCCTAAAACTTCGTTAAAGCATTTTGTTACAGCGTGCAGAACCGCTTATTGCGCCCGATGATAAGCCATATTTTCTTATATCCTCGGGTGCTCGTTAAACTTTAATATATCCGTACGACCGATAAAAGCGATTTAACCTTATATGAAGAATCAAACTAATACTGATTTGCAGACTGATATTTCAGAATCTCACGTAGCCAATCGACAAGCCGACAGTACGTTGACGACGAGCGCTATTATGGACACTTATTCTAATGCTCCTGAAGATAAAACAGCAGAGACCTCCACAGAAATAGCAGTAGAAGCAGCACCAATGAGTCTTAAAGAACGCTTTCGTAAGTTCTTACCTGTAGTCGTCGATGTCGAAACGGCTGGCTTCAACGCAAATACTGACGCACTTCTAGAGATTGCTTGTATACCCATCTTATTAGATGAGCATGGCGTATTTTATCCGGGTAACGCGCTCAACGCTCATATCGAACCTTTTAAAGGTGCCAATTTAGAGCCAAGTGCCCTAGCTTTTACCGGTATCGACCCTAATAATCCGATGCGCAAAGCGATTGCTGAAGAAGAAAAAACCGCACTGCGACGTATATTTAAAGGTTTAAAAGAAGTCCGCAAGCAAGAAGACTGCCGTCAATGTGTGCTAATCGGTCACAATGCCCATTTTGACTTAAATTTTTTAAATGCAGCCGTCCTGCGCACCAATAGTAAAAGCCATAACCCATTTCATCAATTTTCTGTTTTTGACACCGTAACTTTATCCGCGCTAGCGTTTGGGCAAACCGTGCTTGCCCGCGCTTGTAAGGCGGCTGGTCTAGAATTTGACGGCAATAATGCTCACTCGGCGCTATATGATACGCAAAAAACAGCCGAGCTTTTTTGCCATATTCTCAATCATTACCCTATGATGCCGAACGCTTTACTGCTAGCCGCTGAAGCAAATGATAGTACAACTGCAGACCAGACAGCACAATAACGAAACAATAGCCCAATAGCTTTATCCTATGTTGCTTCTATACTAGATGAATACTGACTATTAATAACCAGTGTTAATAGTCAGTTCATTTTTATGGCTATCACAGTCAATGAATATAATCAATAACTAGGTAAGCTATTGGTAGCGATACCATAGTTGCTTACTCTGCAATGACAAGCAGCTTGTCAAGGAAGACGTTATTATGGAACCGCATCATATATTGTGGGGTACAATTTTTGGATATATGCTTCTTGCTCTAACCATTAGTGCATGTACGTCACTGTGGATTCGTCACCATCTAAAAAATAATGATTTGCACCCAAAGCGCGCGATTAAAAAGAAGTATTTGACGGCAAAAAGACGCCAAAGGCAATTAAATGCAAAAAGGCGCTAAAAAAAGGTTGACACCTTTCACGATTGCCATTAAAATGTGCACCACTTCAGCATAACAGTGAAAGCGTTGAAGTATCACTAGTCCCCATCGTCTAGTGGCCTAGGACACTGCCCTTTCACGGCGGTAACCGGGGTTCGAACCCCCGTGGGGACGCCATATATTAAAATATTATCATTGATGATATTTTCAAGACTCTCAAAGCCTTTTAGGTTTTGAGAGTTTTTTTATGTTTAGAGTATTTATACATTCTTGCTATATATGACCCTTTTTAACCCATCTCTTATAAACACAAATGAGCGATACCAACCCTTAACAAGTACTATCACTATGAATCATAAGATACAAAAAAAGCCAGCAACGTGCTGACTTTTAAATACTCTATATTATAAAGATAGTTCGCCACTAACTAAAATTTATCAGCGAGCATAAACCAGAGTAAAGCCAATACAATCAGCGTGCCAAGCACGGTCTGAATTAAAAAAAATGCCTGATGTTGACCGACTACTTTAGATAGCGTAACACCTAGCGCATTATATTTAATAGGTTGCATATCGACCTCTTCTTCTTTGAGTTGGCTATTATAATATTGCTGTAATGAGTTTAAAAACTTGCTGCTATCTTCGTCTTTCCATGTATATGGTTTAAAGGGCAATAAAGCAGTCAAGTTTGGATCTTTAAATAGCCATTGTTCAAGCACAATCGAGCGTAATGCCCAGTTTTGAAAACGACGTGCTTTTATTTCTGCAAACTCTAACATTTGCAAATCTTTATGCCGCTCATCCATTAATAACTGGTTTTTTAAGTTGGTTAATGCTTGTTCTGTGCCTTCAACATACTGAAAAAAGTAACCATTACCGTAACAAAGAATGCCAGTAATATCGTTTATTTTATTATTTTTGATGGACGTTTCGGCAATATTATTGAGCGTACTAGCGCCTGATAAGCCTGTAGAGGTGATACGGCTTATATAGATGAATTGGTAGAGATCTACCACTTCTGATGCAGTGATGTCAGTATCAGTAAAGGTTGACAACCAGCCTCTCCTTATTTAATGCCAACTTGAATCATCAAGTCGTCTGCTAACTATCAAAAAATAATAGCAATGCCATCAGTTACTAATTGGCTATGCACATTATCGTTGTATCTTACAATTATAATTATTGTATTAACTTAGTTACATCATAGGTTAGTTTAGTCAACATAGCAAACAATTACGATAAGACAACAATGCCTTTTGTAAACTAATGAAAGTGTTGATTACTTGCATCATTTATATGCTAAGAAAGGGAAAAAGATATCTATGAGGGCATTCTCTTATTTACAAGAGATGAGCTTATTATAAAAGTTGGATAATGGAGTTAGATATTAAGAATGGCAGCTAACATGGTTGCATCATCAGGGTATGTGAGCTTGATATTTTGACGGCTGCCAGTGACCAAGCGAATAGGCAGATTTAGGTATTCAAAAGCGCTGGCTTCATCAGTAATGGGTAGGTTATGAGTAGCAACGTATGCCAGAACCTTACGTAATTGACTGACACGAAAGACTTGCGGCGTTTGCGCTTGCCACATATGACTACGATCAACCGTTCGCTCAACATAAGAAGCAGTATCGTTTCCGTCTTTATCGATTCTAGGCTGAGAGCGCTTCAAGGTATCAGCTACGGGCGTCGCTAAAATTGCGCCGTACGTCTCCAGCATGGCTGCTGCTATTACTGCTTCAATATCATGGCAAGGTACTGCTGGTCGCGCCGCATCGTGAATAAGCACCAAATCAGCATCGTTCGCGCCTGTAGCAGTAATAGCCTCTAAACCTGCCAGCACGGATTGCCAACGTTCAGCGCCGCCCGTGGCATAGTGAATAGGCAAAGCAAAGTCTAACGCCTGCGCGATATCATCATCTGCTGCAATTACCAAGAGACATTGATCAATGTAAATGCTGTCTGCCAATCGAGCAACGCTATGCTGCAAAAGCGTTTGCCCTTGTATCACCACATATTGCTTAGCAATAGACGCACCAAAACGGCTACCACGACCGGCAGCTACAATCATTGCATGTACTTTAGGAGAAGTATTCATACATCTAGGTCATCGTTCAAAAGGATTATCAGTTATAAGAAAAATAATGCTTGAATGGCATAATTAATATTAATAATTGCGGAAGGGATATTAGTACGATAATAAAAAAGGGACGATAAACCCAATAGATATCAATCAAGAATATTAAATAAGAAGAGCTAAAAGCACTTTATACTTAATTTTACTGACTTGAACTTACTGACTTTGTAGGCTAGGCGCTGTAGACACTTGCACAAAAGTTTCGTTCGGCTTAATTAGCCCTAAGTCTAAACGTGCATGCTCTTCTACCGCTTCTAAACCATTCTTTAAATCATTGACGTCTGTACGCAATAAATCATTTTCAGCAAGCTGACTGCCGTTTAAGCGTTGCTGCGTATCAATTTCAGTCAGCAATTCATTGTGCGCAAAACGACCGTTTTCACCCCACCAATATTGGTACTGTAATCCTAATAGTACGACTATGGCTAAAGCAAATAACATAAGCTGACTAAAATATTTCATATCACAATGACGTCGCATACTAAAAAATAAAGATAAAAAAAGGTGATACTGACCCAGCTCACCCGACCTATATAAAACGAGCTTTATAGTATATTCTCATCATTAGAAAATATACGGTAAAGCAGTCTGTTTATCGAAAACTTATCATTAATTATATCTTAAGCCATCGCGTAACTATTACCCGATAGCTTAAGATTGTCTAAAACCCGACTAATAAAAGCGCTTAGCCACGTAGACCGATAAACTCTTCGCGTCCACGGTAACTGGCGCGCACTTGCTGTTCGATACGCAGCAATTGATTATATTTTGCAACGCGATCAGAGCGACATAGTGAGCCAGTTTTTATTTGACCAGCAGCCGTACCAACAGCTAAATCAGCAATAAACGTATCTTCAGTTTCGCCTGAACGATGCGAGATGACTGTTGCATAGCCATTCTTTTTCGCCAAATAAATGGCATCTAGGGTTTCTGACAGTGTGCCAATTTGGTTAAATTTAATCAAAATAGCATTGGCAATATGCTGATCAATACCTTGCTGTAAAATAGTTGGATTGGTCACAAATAAATCATCACCAACCAGCTGTACTTTATCACCAAGCTGCTGAGTCAAATATGCCCAACCTTCCCAATCTGATTCATCAAGACCGTCTTCAATAGAAATAATTGGATATTGACGAGCAAGACCGACTAAATAGTCTGAAAACCCTTGGCTATCAAAAGATTTGTTACCTTCACCTGCCAATACATATTTACCATCTTTATAGAACTCACTAGCGGCGCAATCTAGGGCTAAATGAATGTCTTCGCCAGCCTTATAGCCAACTTGTTCAATGGCTTGCATGATAACGGTAATGGCTTCTTCATTACTACGTAAGTTAGGGGCAAAGCCACCTTCATCACCGACCGCAGTATTCAGACCTTGTGATTTTAGTACTGATTTTAAGCTATGGAAAATCTCGGTTCCGGCACGAAGCGCTTCTGAAAAGCTGCTAAAACCAACCGGCTCAATCATAAATTCTTGGATATCAACGGTATTATCCGCATGCTCGCCACCATTGATAATGTTCATCATTGGTACAGGCATGGTGAGTGACGTCTGGTTACGCAAGTCAGCGATGTATTGATACAGTGGCAAACCTTGTGATTTTGAGGCAGCTTTTGCGGCAGCAAGCGAAACAGCTAATATAGCATTAGCACCAAGATTGTCTTTATTTTCGGTACCGTCAAGAGCAATCATGGCATCATCAAGACGCTGCTGTTCAGTAACATCGGTGTTCATCAATGCAGTGCGAATTTCGCTATTCACATTAGCAACTGCTTTTTTGACGCCTTTACCCATATAACGGGCTTGATCACCGTCACGTAACTCAAGTGCTTCACGTGAGCCAGTTGAGGCGCCACTAGGAGCGACTGCACGACCAATGGTGCCGTCAGCTAAAATAACATCGGCTTCGATCGTTGGGTTACCGCGCGAGTCTAAAATCTCACGGGCGCGAATGTCTTTAATTTGAGTGACGTTTGTGGTTTCTTCAGCGTACATAATGTCTGTTAATTCCTTTGGTCATGCCAGGTTTATGGGATAAAAAAGGGGCAGTAGCATAAAAACGTAATCAGCAATTCATGAGCAAAAATGTCTATTTATCCGAATGATATCGTCAATAATAAAGCAAATTCGTTTTATGATTATACTTGCTGACAATGTTTGGCATCATAGCATAAATTCACTAAAACATCGCCCATCTTCATCCACACTATGCTGCCTTTAATCAGCTATCAATCGCTGCTTATTTATGAGCATCAGATTCAGTCATTACTTCGGTCGTCGCTTCAGTCATCGCTTCAGCATCATGACCTTCAACTGCAGTGGTAAATTGGGTCAAGCGCAGGGCATTCATCAATACAGAGATGGAACTTAACGCCATTGCTGCTGCGGCAATCATTGGATTCAAAAAGCCAAACGCTGCCAGCGGAATACCCAGACAATTATAAATAAAGGCAAAAAATAGATTTTGTTTAATATTGCGTACCGTCGCTTGAGCGATTTTTTGTGCCGCATCAATATGCATGAGCGACTCGCCCATTAATCGCGCTGAAGCACTATGCTGAGCAATATCTGTCCCTTCAAACATGGCAAAACTGGCATCCGCTGTTGCCATCGCTGGGGCATCATTAACCCCATCACCTGCCATTGCCACTTTATGCCCTGCGGTTTGTAATTTGGCAATACGAGTGGCTTTATCACGTGGGCTCATGCTGCCATAAGCGGCTTGAATGCCCAACTGTGTAGCGATATGATCAACCACTGATTGCTTATCACCACTCATCAAAATCACATGCATGCCAGCGTCTTGTAGCGCTGCAATTGCTTGCGGCGTATCAGCTTTTAAATCATCAGCTAAGGCAAAAGCGCCTAGCGGCTCATCATTAATACTCACAGCCACGGTACTGGCAACTTTCCAGACTTTAGGCATTAATTTTGGTAAGGTTAAATTAGCAAATTCTGCTGAACCAACTTTTATCACCCCAAGACCATCAATCGTTGCTTGAATCCCAGCGCCCTGAATCACGCTGATATCCGTGACGGGTAATAACGATAACTTACGATAACTTGCTGCCTGCACCAAAGCAGTCGCTAAGGGATGACTGGCATGGACCTCGACACTGGCAGCCAGCTGTAGCACTTCATTAACGGCTATTGAGCCATCCACCATGACCTGATCGACAATGGTTGGTTTGCCAATGGTCAGCGTTCCTGTTTTGTCCAATACCACCGTATCAATATCACCGGCTGCCTCTAAGCTTTGCGCGTCTTTAAACCAAACGCCGTGCCGAGCTGCCACGCCCATACCTGCCATAATCGCTGCCGGCGTGGCTAAGCCAAGCGCGCATGGGCAAGCGATAACCAATACAGACACTGCATGCATTAATGCCGTATCTACCATGCCTGTGAACCACCACGTTAATGCAAAAGTTATCAAGGCAATCGTTACCACTACGGGCACAAATATCGCGGTAACTTTATCAGCCAGTCGCGCCAAATTGGCTTTGGAACCTTGGGCATCGCTAAGCGCTTGTACCATATCGCCAAGCTTGGTATCTCGACCTTTGGCACGAACTCGGTATAACAAGCTGCCATTATCAACCAACGCTCCTGCCAGCAGCTCACTGCCCTCTTCTTTTTTCAGCGGTATAGATTCGCCCGTCAGATGACTTTCTATACAGTAGCCCGAACCATCAATGACCATACCGTCTGTGGCAACGCGACTGCCTTGCTTAGCACGCAAAATATCACCCACTTGCACATCGCTCAGCGCCACATTATGAAAGTCTCCATTTGGCTGCTGCTGCTCTACCGTATCAGGGGTTAAAGACAAGAGTAAATCGATACTGTTTAAGCTGTGCTTTTTGGTACGCTCTTCTAAATATTTGCCCGTGCGCACAAAGGCAATGACCATTACTCCAGCTTCAAAATAAACTTCAGGACCATGATGCGCAGTATCTTGCAACATATTACCCATGCTGCTATCGCCATGCGCGAGCCAAATATAAGTTGAATATGCCCAAATAGTCACCGTGCCAAGGACAACCAGCACGTCCATATTAGCCAAACCACCTTTGATAGACGCCCATGCGCTTTTATAAAAAGGTAATGCCAAGCCAAACTGAACAATCGTTGCTAAGACAAACTGTATCCAAACCGGTGGCATCCACGCCATACCAAAACCTGTCAGCATGCCTGCCATGCCCACTAAAAACGGCAGCAAACATATCCATATGGCAATCAATCGCCAAGGCAAATTTTTACTAGGCGCTTCATTATTTTGCGCAAACAATTCGTCCGCTGCTTGCATATTCGCCACAAAACCAGTTTTATTGACCCAAGCAGTAATCTCGTCGGGCGTGGTTTGGGTTGGGTCATAATCAATGTTCGCTGTCTCCCCAGCGAAGTTAACGCTCGCCTCATACAGAGCAGGCTTTTTATGCAACACCTTTTCGATCCTCGATGCACACGCCTGACACGTCATACCTTCAATCGCCAATTGCAAATGCGCACGCTGCGGTTGCAATTGCGTCTGCGCCTGAATATTCGTCTTTACGGCATAAGGCTGATCGCTGATTTGGTCACTGCTTTGGTTGCTGTCAGTGCGGCTAGAATCATTCATAAATAAAACTCGTTATAGCAAAGTCGAAAAATAAAAATACATAGAGAGGCGCGGTATAGTGCGCTACCTTATGAAAAAATACATCAATTATCTGTCAAGATTAGGCTAAGGGCTCATTTTTCAAGTAAACCTAATCTTTTTAAGTCAATCTTCGTTAAAACGAGACCTATTATAGTAAAAACCTATCTTATAACGGATATTCACTTATAAAATCGCACAATAAGATAATGACTCTTGATTAAAATAAACCATTAAAAAACCAGCTTATATAGCTGGTTTTTTTAACGAAAATACAAATTACGCTTGCGCAATAGTGACATCAAAGCCAGCATCTTCAATCGCTGCAGCGATGGTTTCAGCATCAGTTTTGCTATCATCATAGCTAATAGCCGCTTGATTGTCCGCAAGCTCAATACTCATAGTCAATAGCCCATCAATATCAGCCGTTGCACTATAAATGCTGGCAACACAGCCACCGCAGGTCATACCATCAATGTTAAGAACTCGTGTTTGCTCTGTCATCATCATCTCCTCGTTACTAGTATTAGTTTATTATATGAATAATCAGTCAGTATTTAGCCATGATAATCGGGATTCTGTGGTGAATCAATTGGAAACGGCTGAGTCACATAATCTACCATACTAATGGCTGCTGTTAGCGCATGAATACTGGTATCGGTATCTTCATAGCGCACGATAGCAACATCATTTGCAGGGTCTAGCTCAATTGCAATGACCCCGGTAATGTTTTTGAGCGCAGTCATCACGCTCTCTAACCCTTCAGCATCATCGATATTTTCAATACTAACTTGTGCCAACTGAATTGCCATCCTAGTCTCCTTTGACGAGTATCAATATATGAGTACCAATATGTAAGTATCAACCCCTAATTCTCTGCGCTAACTTCTACTGCGTATCTAATATCTCAAAACCTTTTACCAAATCATCAATCTGCTTTATTTGCTGTAAAAAGGGTTCTAACTGGCTCATGCGTAATGCACAAGGTCCATCACATTTTGCTGTTTCAGGACTTGGATGTGCTTCTAAAAATAATCCTGCTAACCCTGTTGCCATGCCTGCACGTGCAAGGGTAGTAATCTGCTCGCGACGACCGCCAGCACTGTCACTACGCGCACCCGGTTGTTGCAAACTGTGCGTCACGTCAAAAAATACTGGCACATTCATCTGCTTCATGGTATCAAAACCTAGCATATCAACGACCAGATTATTATAACCAAAGGCGCTACCACGCTCGCATAAAATCAGCTTGTCATTACCCGCTTCAAGGCATTTATTCATGATATGGCGCATCTCATGTGGCGCTAAGAACTGGGCTTTTTTAATATTAATAATCGCGCCCGTCTTTGCCATTGCTTCTACCAAATCTGTCTGTCTCGATAAAAATGCTGGCAATTGAATAATATCGGCAACTTCAGCAACGGGTGCCGCTTGATACGGTTCATGAACGTCGGTAATAATTGGGACATTATATTTTTCTTTAATTTGTCCCAGCCAATCGATGCCTTTTTCTAAACCAGGACCGCGAAACGAGGTCAAACTTGAACGATTCGCTTTATCAAAGCTGGCTTTAAATACATAGCCGATACCTAAACGTTGGCAGATATCAATATATTGCTCAGCAATCTCAAATGCCAGTTCTTTTGATTCTAAGACATTCATACCGCCAAACAATACAAAAGGTTGGTCATTACCAATATTGATAGCACGCTCATTAATAGGTGTTTGCAGCTGAATATGTGACTGCACGGTGATTAAATTATCCATAAAGTATTGCCCTCTTTCTTATTATCAATTGTCTTCCGTATATTGTAACTGATAGCAGCCTAAAAAAAAGTGCCTCCACGTAACTAAGCGATAATCGAGATTCCATTTTTTAAATAATTTAAGATATGAACGATAAAAAAAGACCAATCCGAAGACTGGTCTTTTTATCGCAACGTAGCGTTTAGCTTTAAGCAGTCAATAGCTCAATATTACCTGCTGGCGCTATAATTTTTTGCCGCTTTAACAAAGCTATTAAATAAGGGATGACCGCCACGTGGCGAGCTGGTGAATTCCGGATGGAACTGAACCGCAACAAACCAAGGATGGTCAGCCAACTCGACCGCTTCCACTAAATGCTGCTTGGCTGAATAACCTGAGATGGTCATGCCTGCTTGTTCTAATGGCTCAATATAGCGATTGTTCATCTCATAACGATGGCGATGACGCTCAGTAATGTTGGTTGCGCCATAAATCTGCGCAAGTTTACTTCCGGCAACCAATTCGGCTTGCTGTGCGCCCAAACGCATGGTGCCGCCTAGATCAGAATCGTCACTACGGATTTGCAACTCACCGCGCTCATCTAACCATTCTGTAATCAAACCAATAATCGGCTCAGCGGTTTTACGGTCAAATTCAGATGAATTGGCATCGATATTGAGCACATTACGCGCGTATTCAATCACCGCCAGTTGCATACCCAGACAGATACCTAAATACGGAACTTTATTCTCACGGGCATAAGTTATGGCTTTCATTTTACCCATCGTGCCGCGCTCACCGAAACCACCGGGAACTAAGATAGCATCGGCATCATTCAAGCGTGCAAGCAAGCTATCATCATCTTCTAAACGCTCGGCATCGATATAATCAATCTTGACCGCCGCTTTGTGAGTAATACCCGCATGGAGCAAAGCTTCATTGATAGACTTGTAAGCATCAGGCAACTCAACGTATTTACCAACCATCGCTACAGTTACCGTAGATTCTGGATTCAGCTGGGCTTCAACCACTTTATCCCAATCACTTAAATCTGCTTCAGGTACATCAAGTCCGAAACGCTCACAGATCAAATCATCCAAATCTTGCTCATACAGTGTGCGTGGAATCTGATAAATACTTTTCGCATCTTCACACATGATGACCGCACGCTCTTCAACGTTGGTAAATAACGAGATTTTGCGGCGATTATCTGGAGAGATTTCATGCTCTGAGCGACAAATCAAAATATCTGGCTGTAGACCAATAGAACGCAGCTCTTTTACTGAATGTTGTGTCGGCTTGGTTTTGGTTTCACCGGCACTGGCAATATAAGGAACGAGGGTTAAATGCATGAGCATCGCTTTGTTGCGACCTAGCTCTACTTGCATTTGGCGTACCGCTTCCATGAACGGTAATGACTCGATGTCACCGACCGTACCGCCAATTTCAATAATTGCAACATCATAACCCACGCCACTGGCAATGATTTTGCTTTTAATCTCATCAGTAATATGCGGAATAACCTGCACCGTACCGCCCAAATATTCACCGCGGCGCTCTTTATTCAGCACGTTTTGATAAATGCGACCACTGGTAAAGTTATTACTCTTACTCATTTTTGAGTGGCGCAAAAAGCGCTCGTAATAGCCCAAATCTAAATCCGTCTCCGCGCCATCCTCAGTGACGAATACTTCACCGTGCTGAAATGGACTCATCGTACCCGGATCGACGTTGATATACGGATCCATTTTGGTCATGGTCACGCTCACACCACGGGCTTCAAGGATTGCAGCAAGAGAAGCGGCAGTAATACCTTTTCCTAGTGAGGACACTACCCCACCGGTCACAAATATAAACTTGGTCATAGCACTCTATCGGTAATTGGTAAAGAAGGATTTTACTAAAAATACGCCACAAAATATAGGGCAAAAGCACAAACTCTTTCAAACTCTTAGGTTTTAGTATTTACGTAAGCTGTCTTACCAAACATTTAAAAGGTAATCGCAAAAAACTCACCCTGAAGGATGAGTTTTTTCGTATCATTTCTATAATAATCGTTAAAAATGATAATTGAAATTAATGGACAAAATCATTCATCAAAATCATTCATCAAAATTAATCATTAATTTTTTAGTAATACATTAGAACTTATATTCTAAACCACCACCGACTGCAAACACATTAATATCAGAGCGAATGATGTCGTAACGTTCAAGTTTCTCTTTACCTTCGCCGTTAATTTTATTTACTTTGCCAACAGCGGCATAATCAGCTGAGTTTTGACCGACATAGGCATGACCAATGATATTTTTCTTAAACTTGTATTTACCGCCAAGCGCGATTTGATCCGAGTTAGAATCGCTAAAGCCGTTTAGATTGTCCGTTTTATTGTACTGAAGGTAGACAGAAGCAGGCTTAGCAAAACTGGTTAGTCCCATCTCGCCACTGACGACCAAACCTTTCTCTTTTTCAGAGCCTGCAAAGTCATAGTCTGCTTGTTGATACATCACACCCATCGTGACCGGTGCCGCGATGTACTTGCTCAAATCAGCACTAGCGGTAGCGCGAATAACATCACCGCCATAATTCATCTTATTTTTCTTTTTTGGATCCGTCAAATCCAGCATGGTAATATCGCCATTGGTGTCCATATCTTTACTATAGGCAAGACCAGCAGTAAAGCCAGTGCCTTTATCAAACATGAGTGACGCACCAAAGCCATTATTACTGTCATCAAAGCTCTCGTTTGCCGCATACTGTAGCGCAAGCTCTAACGGTAGCTCATTGTATTTAGGCGCAATCCAAACCACTGAGTTATTTTGACGAGAATCGTCCAGCATATTCAGCGCACGTAGCTCGTTTTCACTTTTTAGCTTACTATCGCCAAGATTATCCCAATAGCCTTCCGTCAATGTGACGTTATTCACATTACCAAGTACTGATGAGTTACGACCCACACGGAACTCGCCTAATTTCTTATTTGCTATACCTAAATAAGTATCACGACTTTTAAAGTCACTCTTATCGCCATCAACACTTAAACCATATTCTAATTTATAGATAATATCGGTATTGGCAGTCATTGCCTCTGAACCTTTAAGCCCCAAGCGTGAAGAATGAGAGTTAATCTCCACTGTATTTTCATCGTATTTATCGAGTGCCTCCACACGCTCATTGGCAGCAAGACGGTTATTCACATCAGCTTCAGAATTAATATAATCAGCAGTGACGAAAACTTTACCATAAAACTCTGGCTTAGCATGCGCAGCTGATATGGTTAAAGCAGCAATGGCTGAGGTTAATAGTAATTTTTTCATGGGCAGGTCTCAATGTTAATATGTTATTAAGGAGCTAACTTTAGCACTTGATTGTAGGCAAAAATATTATGAAAAGGCGTCCGATACTTGAGGGAATTGGGAAACGCAAGCTATCGGCTTTGATAAGCATTATTATGACAAATAACTATGACGTCTAGATGACATACTATCGATCAATGGTTGATTAAATATGAATCCTTATAAATGCACTTTATGAGCACATTCAAGATTACCAAACTCATACCTTATTGACAATTATAACAATTTCCATAACGTTTTTAAAATACTGTAACAAATTAATTTGATATCTCTACAGGGAGGCTAATATTAAGATTGATAAAAAGCCAAATTTTAAATGATTTTATTGCTATGAATTATTGAAGAAAATAAAAAACTCACCCCGAAGGATGAGTTTCTTAGTCAAATCTTAATATCTTTTTATATAGATATTAGAATTTGTATTCTAAACCAGTACCAACTACTAATACTTCTGCGTCGCCTACTACCATACCAGGAGCGCCTAATTCATAAGCTCGAACATTGTCAGCTTTATTCATACCAGCATAGGCATGAGCAATGATATTGTCTTTATAGAAATATTTGCCGCCAACAACGATTTGATCTGAATCAGAGTTATCAAAACCATTCAGGTTAGATGTATTGTTATACTGGGCATATACAGATGCTGGACGGGCAAAGTTAGTTAAAGGCATTTGCGCACTAACCACTAAGCCTTTTTCTTTTGACTGGCCGCCATCATAATCAGCTACTTGATATAGTGCACCGAGTTTTACTGGAGCTGAAATAAACTTACCTAAATCAACAGTAGCAGTACCACGGATAATATCGCCGATAATGTTTTGATCTTTATCATAAGCTAGACCTGCAGTGAAACCAGTACCTTGATCAAACAGAGCTGCTACACCAAAACCTGAGTTGTCATTACCATTGGCATCGTCAGAGCTGTACATTGCAGAAATTTCTAATGGTAAATTGTTATATTTAGGAGCAGTCCAAATGACTGAGCTTGAGATACGGTTACTATCAGCCATGTTTAATGCTGAAACAACTTCCTTCTCATTTTGAGTCTGACCTAGATTATCCCAATAACCTTCATTTACTACAACGTTATCAATACGAGCTAAGCTTGATTGGTTTTTACCAACACGGAATTCACCAAACTGCTTATTGTTTACACCAAGATACGTATCACGGTTTTTAAAACCATTACTATCACCGTCAACGCTTATACCATACTCTAAGCGATAAATAACATCAGTATTAGCAGATAGAGCTTCAGAGCCTTTTAGACCTAGGCGTGAAGAATGAGAGTTAATCTCTAGTGTATCTTCATCATACATATTGCCAGCAGGACCATCAAACTCAGCATTGACATAGTCAGCTGCTACGAAGGCTTTACCGTAGAATGTTGGGGCGGCTTGCGCTGCAGATACAGATAGAGCAGCAACTGCTGTAGCTAGAAGTAATTTTTTCATGGGGATATCTCCACTTTACAATGTTAGTAATGGGCGGACTTTAATTAGCCAACACCCATAATGGTATCGTCACAAATCCTCAAAGATATAATGTGTAACTGGCTACCGAAATCAGTCAGCAACAAGTGTGGCGAAGTGCTATTACCATAAGATGAAAAAACCTTTACTTACATAGTTTCCATTAATAATGTAACTATTGTGTAAACTTAAGTCCTTATCGCTCTAAAGTGTAACATCCGTTACCAAACTCATACTTCAACCACTAGGATAACAACTTTGACATAATTTGCAACACTTTTTTAGAGCTGTGGCGTCATATCCGTCCTAAAAATTGCACTTTTATCTTGTCAAAACCTACTTGCGAAATTAGAGAATGCGCAAGTAAAAGCTCAAAAAAACACCCCTACCCGCCGAAGCGAATAGTGGCTTTACCGCTGTTTCAAAACAGTCATTACTGGTTTATGATAGGTTAAAATGAATACGGTATAGGACCCATTTATATCTTATAAGTGCTTTATCTTATAAGCTGCCTTTTAGTGCGCGGCGGGCATGATGGAGTAACGGCTCAGTATAACCATTTGGCTGCTCGCGACCTTTAAAAACCAAATCACACGCCGCTTTAAAGGCAATAGAGTATTCAAAATCAGGTGCCATTGGCGTATAGTTTGAGTCATTGGCATTTTGCTCATCCACGACTTTTGCCATACGCTTCATCGTTTTCATAACTTGCTCTTTAGTAACGATGCCATGCAGTAACCAGTTGGTAATATGTTGACTTGAGATACGTAAGGTTGCCCGGTCTTCCATCAGCCCAACATTATTGAGATCGGGTACGGTTGAGCAGCCAATACCTTGGTCTACCCAGCGGACAACATAACCCAAAATACCCTGCGCATTATTCTCAATCTCGTTTTGTACTTCTTCTGCTGTCCAATCTGGGTCTTTAGCCAATGGAATGGTTAAGATATCGTCGATACTGGCACGTTTGCGAGATTTGATACGACTTTGCACTTCTGCGACATCGACCATATGATAATGAATACTGTGCAACGTTGCTCCCGTCGGCGATGGTACCCATGCTGTATTTGCACCAGCCTGTGGATGGGCAATTTTGACCTCCATCATCTCTTTCATATCATCAGGACGCGCCCACATGCCTTTACCAATCTGCGCATGACCTTGCAAACCTACCTCTAGTCCAATATCCACGTTCCATTGCTCATAAGCAGGTATCCACACTTGCTCTTTCATCTTAATTTTGCGTACAAAAGCGCCTGCGTTCATACTAGTGTGTATCTCATCACCGGTACGATCTAAAAAACCAGTATTGATAAAAATAACGCGCTCGCGAGCTTGGCGAATGGCTTCTTTTAGATTCACCGTCATGCGGCGTTCTTCATCCATAATACCCATTTTAATCGTATGACGAGGTAACCCTAGGACATCTTCAGAGGCATTAAATAAGTCATTCGCGAATTTAACCTCATCAGGGCTATGCATTTTTGGCTTAACAATATACATAGAGCCGGTAAGCGAATTTGGTCGCTCGGTTTTGCCTTTAATATCATTTAATGCCATAAGCGGCGTCATTAGCGCGTCCATGATGCCTTCAAAAATCTCTTCCTGCCCATCGCCTAAATCAACGAGAATAGATGGATTTTGCATCAGATGACCCACGTTGCGAATCTGCAATAGCGCGCGACCGCGCAAAACCAGCTTGTTACCCTCTGGAGTGATATATGCGCGGTCTGGATTTTGCGTTCGCGTTTGCACTTTGCCATTTTTCTCGAAACTTTCTGCCAATGTGCCATTCATAAGACCAAGCCAGTTGCGATAGACTTTAACCTTACCATCGGCATCAACAGCCGCGACAGAATCTTCGCAATCTTGAATCACGCTAATGGCGGACTCAAGTAAGACATCTTTAATAAATGCCGGATCATCTTTACCGATAGGATGATTGGCATCGATTTGAATCTCAACGTATAAGTTATTATTTTTTAATAATATACCGGTTGGGCGGTTTGTATCACCAACATAGCCAGCAAATTTGCTAGGGTCTTGTAGCGTGGTCGTGCTCTCGCCTTGAGTTAAGACAAGCTTACTGTCTATCACATCAAAATCAGTGACATCACTATATGAACCTGAAACTAAGGTGAAATGTTCATCTAAGAAGTTTTTTGCGTAGGCTACGACAGCGGCACCACGTTTTGGATTGTAAGAGCGCGTGGTCTCTTGACCATTATCTTCACTGATAACATCTGTACCATAAAGCGCATCGTATAAACTACCCCAACGCGCGTTAGTCGCATTAAGCGCATAACGAGCATTCTTTACCGGTACAACCAGTTGCGGTCCTGCAATATCGGTGATTTCTTTATCGACGATGCCAGTGCTGACTGAAAATGCCTCACCTTCTGGCAGCAAATAACCGATATCTTTTAAAAACTGCTTATAAACAGGATAATCAATCTCACCATTTTTGGCAGGATGATCTAGATGCCATTGATCTATTTTCGCTTGTAGTTCATCACGAGTTGCCAGTAACGCTTTATTGCGCGGAGTCAATTCCTTGACGACCTTCTCAAAACCCGTCCAATAACTCTCTGAATCGACGCCGACCGTTGGCAGCACTTCATTTTCAATAAAGTCATACATCAGAGGGTCGATAGCGAGAATGCCTTTTTGGATACGATTGGTGTGAGAAGCCTGGCTCATAGTGGTGTCCTTATCGGTTCGTGAAGGGTAATACGAGTGGTGTAACGATGCTTGATAAGCTGAGCTATTTTTAATACCTAATAATACTTAGTAACCATCAAGAAATAATTAGGTGATAATCAATAGTAAGACAAAACGTATCATAAATAAAATATATCCTACTATCAAATAATGAAATAAACAAGGAAAAGGCATTCACAAGATAAATAATGGGGTTTTATAATAATGATACTTTAGGAAGAGTATAGCTTTAGCAGTATAATGTTGGTTATCTTACAAGGTGACTACCGAGTAAAACTAAACTGTAAGTAATCATTACTGGGGTTATTTATAATTAAATATTATCCCTTATTATGTTTTTATCATTTTATTTAGAATTACCCTTGTAGCAACCACTGTTTACCAAAATAAAAAATAACAATTATAGAAATGACGATTGAATAGATTGACTTCACACCTCACCTGATAATTTTTAATATAGGCTTATAAGATTATGACTACCTGTCCGTCCATTGGTTCAGAACCAGTTTCAGAAATAGCTTTAGAAATCGAGTTGCAACCAGAAGATAGCGTAGATATCAGTCAGCTGCGTACGCCTATAAAAGTCGACCTCACGCCTATTTATAATTTTTTGGGCAGTAGAACGTCTCAAGGCTGGATTACTGCTGCCCTTAATAACGTGCCAATGATTCTTCAAGATCATGCCAATTGCGAAAAAAAGGCGGCAGGAACAGCGATGAATATGATGTTTCGCTATGAGTTTTCTTATGAGCTGCAAGCTAAGCTGGCACAGCTGGTTCGCGAAGAGATGCTGCATTATGAGCAAGTGCTTGGCATCATGAAGGAGCGTGGTCAAGCGTGGGTATATCTGAGCGCAGGACGTTATGCTAAAGGCATGCTAAAGCACAAGCGCACCCATGAGCCTGCTGCGATGATAGATGTGTTAATTATCGGTGCATTTATTGAAGCGCGCTCCTGTGAGCGTTTTTCTGCTTTGGCAGAAATGATTGATGATGCGCGTCTTGCAAAATACTATCGCTATTTATTGAAGTCTGAAAGCCGTCATTTTGAAGACTATCTGGCGTTAGCTCAATCCTTATCTGCGGAAAATATTGATGAGCGGGTGGCATTTTTTAAAGCCGTTGAAGCTGAATTAATCTCAAGTCCGGATACTGAATTGAGATTTCATAGTGGCGAACCTGTTTAGACGCAGTATTTAAAGCGACATTAACAGGCATCGCAAAAAAGCACGCTAGCGCTGATAAATTATATATCAGGGGTAGCGTGCTTTTTTTATAAAGCTATTTTTATAGAGCTATCAAGCATACCTTGTAGATATGAGCTTTATATCTGAAATAAGCTTAAGAATAACTCTTAATATAACGACTATTCTATATAACCGCTACTTTACTAAAAGAATAATTACTTTTCATCAGGATTGAGCACCCGAGTTTGCGCATTATCAATGGTGGCATAGCGGTTCATATCATTGATGCTTTCACTTTTCGGTACCTCACTACGGACACTATGTTCATTAATACCGTCATCAAAAGCGTTGCCTTCTTGATCACGACGATCAGGATAGCGCGCTAAGATATCACCCTCATCTATATGATCTTCAGGGATATGTCCTGAACCTACCACTGTTTCTTGGAAAGTAGCAGTATTTTTATGCTCATCAAGCGCGCGTTGGACTCTGTGGTCGCCATGATGGATAGACTCATCGTGAGGTACAGCGCTATCGTATTGTCCATGCAGATGTCCGTCATGCTCATGAATTACGTCATCAAAGATATGATCACTAGTATATAACGTACCTATCACCGTCTCTTGAAGTGTCTCAGTACCCTTGTGATGGAGATCGTCATGAATAAGTTCAGGAGTCACGTGATGATGTTCACCAGTATGTAGATGGTCTGTTTTATCTTTACCATCCACAATAAGTGTTTTGGTTAAAGCAGGATCTTTAGTTTGCATAATATCATCCTTAAGAGTAATGAAAGTAAAGACGCAATATTTTCAACAAAAACTTATACAGCATCATTAATATTTAGACATTTATATTTAAATATTGTTATTCAAATCAGTTTACAACTCAAAATATCAATTGCATTTCTTAATTATATTTGATTGCCTTTTTGGCTTAAATCATACGCATTTAACTCGCCTACATTCTTGCCACCATCCGGTAAATTTTCTTCTTTACGGGGGTCGACATAGATTTCATCAGTCTCTTGAGATTTTTGCTGAGGTCCATCAATATCTGGGTCATTCTTACGCCCTTCATAGCTATCTTTGGGGTTGTCAGGGGCAAGCGCTGCTGGATCTTTAACCGGTACGGCTTCTTCGTTATTCAATGTCTTTTCATTGATGATTGGTTGCACCGTTTGTGTTGTTTTATTTACTGGGGTAGTCATGACATATCCTTATGAATAATTTTTTATAGTGCCTTATTTACTGCTAATGAACTGTCTCGTTATCACGAGTTATCAGTGCGAACTTCTTCATCAATAAACGGCGTCTTTTGTTCTTCGGTTAATGCTACTGGCTCTTCAATGACTTTCTTATCTTGCCCACTATCCTGCAAGTTTTCTTCTATTTTCTTTACATTAATATTGTCAGCCGCTTGCTTAATATCTGAGGTATCGTTATTGCTAGTGCTATTAGTAGTGCTCATTAATCTGTTCCTTATTTCGATTGTTGTTATTATTAATCTTTATTGTCACTACTCTATTTGAACATCTTGTCTATTTGAATGTCTTAGTTTAAAAAAATTACTCTGTTAATCGTTACCTAACATAGATTATAGGGATATCGTTTCCCTCTACACTAGTGTACTCAGGTATCAATATGTGAGTATGTGTGAGGTTGAAACACAGTTTGTAATCAAAATTTATGGTTTTATTTGTAGGGAGAAATAATGAGAAACAAATTTTAGGCATAAAAAAACCAAGCCTAGATGATACTCCAAGCTTGGCTGATAAGTTATGAACACAGATTAATCGTAAAAAACAGTGAAGGCTTTTCTTATATTATTTTTAGTATTAACTGTTAGATATTTTACTATCTTGATGAGCGAATAGGTTATTCGCCCACTCGGTTAATGACTTTTAACAAATAGTCTTGAGCAATATGCACCGGCTCATTAACCGCTGGTTTATTTTGTTGCCAATCGCCTTTACCATCTAATGCCCATGATTGGGTATTGTCTTTTAGGTAGTTGAGCAAGCCATCATGATAAATTTGTTTAAACAAGCCTTTATCTTCAATCGGGAAGGCAACTTCGACGCGGTGAAACAGGTTACGATCCATGGCATCGGCACTGGCACAATACATGCGTTCATCACCATTATTATAAAAATAATACACGCGGGTATGTTCTAAAAAGCGTCCAATCACCGAGCGCACGGTAATATTTTCTGATAAACCTTTGACCTGCGGGCGCAAACAGCAGATAGAGCGCAAAATAAGCTCGACCTTAACGCCAGCTTGCGAGGCATCATACAGCTTGTCAATCAAGCGGCGCTCGGTGAGTGCATTGACTTTAAGGATAATATGAGCGTGCTTGCCAGCCTTGGCATGGGCAATTTCATCTTCAATAAAGCTGATGAGCTTATCATGCAAGGTAAATGGTGCATGCAGCAACTTTTTGAGATTGGCAGGTTTGCCCATTCCGGTCAGTTCTTGGAAGATTTTATGGACGTCTTCTGAGATATCCGTGTCAGCTGTGAATAAGCCATAGTCAGTATATACTTTTGCATTAGCGGCGTGATAGTTACCAGTGCCTAAATGGACGTAGCGGCGAATACGGTCGTCTTCACGGCGTACAATCAGCATCAATTTGGCATGGGTTTTATAGCCAACAATACCGTATACCACAACCGCGCCTGCTTCTTGTAAGAAGTTAGCAACGGCGAGGTTAGACGCTTCATCGAAGCGTGCACGTAGCTCAATCACAGCGGTAACTTCTTTACCATTACGCGCCGCTGCTGCTAGCGCTTTGACAATCTCAGAGTTGGTGCCAGAGCGGTAAAGGGTTTGTTTGATGGCTAAGACTTTAGGGTCATTTGCTGCTTGCCACAATAAGTTGACCACAGGCGTAAAGGAATCAAAAGGATGATGCACCAATACATCGCCTTTACGCATGGCTGCAAACATGCTGGTGGTTTTATCCAACTTATCAATATCACGGCGGAAGGCTTTTGGCACAATTCGCGTAAAGGGCTGATAACGCAAGTCTGGCAAATTAAAGTCAAACAATAGGCGCGTTAAGTTGACCGGTCCATTGACACGGTACAGCTGGTTATTATGCAGCTCAAACTCATTTAGTAGATAGTCACTAATCGGCGTTGGGCAATCGGTAGTCACCTCTAAACGCACTTTATCACCAAAACGACGGTTTTCAAGCTCGCCCTCAAGGGCTTTGGCAATATCATCAACATCATCGGCTAAATCTAAATCCGCATTACGGGTCAGTCTAAATTGATGACAACCCGTCACATTCATGCCGGGGAATAATTCACCGATATGCTCATGAATAATGGCTGAGAGCATAACGTGATGCTCTTTGCCGCCAGTCAACTCATCTGGCAGACGAATGACACGCGGTAAGCTGCGCGGCGCGGGTACGATTGCCAAATTAATATCACGACCAAAGGCGTCTTTGCCTTCTAGTGTGGCGATAAAGTTCAGGCTCTTATTCACCAGTCTTGGGAAAGGATGCGCAGGATCAATACTAATTGGCGTTAGTACTGGCGACACTTGCTCAATAAAATAGCGCTTCATCCATGCTGATTGCGCAGCATTCAGCTCGTCACGCTTAAGATAACGAATGTCTTGTTCTGCTAATGCCGGCAAAATATCTTCATTTAAGATACGGTACTGCTCTGCAATTGCCTTATGTGTAATCGCTGAGATTTCATCGAGCACCTCACTTGGGCGCATACCGTGCGGGGTGTCCGCAACGTTGCCTAAGCTTAACTTTTGCATGATACCAGCCACGCGAATCTCAAAAAACTCATCCATATTGGAGGAGAAGATAATCAAGAAAAACAGGCGCTCTAATAAAGGATGGCGCGGACTTGCTGCTTGCGCTAAAACACGCAGATGAAAGCCCAGTAATGACAAGTCACGATGAATATAACTGTTTGGAGAATAAGTGCCGTCTTCTAGGCGCTGCCATGCAATCTTGGTTAAATTATTTGCCGTCGCAATTTTATCTGTTGTCGTCAATGCCAATGATTTTGAAACAGCAGGTAGCGATATTTTTGAGCTAGGTTTTGACGAGATCGTGGTTAATGCCGTCGTCAATGCTGTGGTTGTGGTAGTCATTGCTGATTTGCTTGTGATGTTGGTTATAGGTGTGGTGCTGATTACAGGTTTAGCAGTCTTTTGCGGAGCAGACTTAGTAGCAGTACTAGGCGCTTTAGCTGATGATGCAGGTTTTTTCGTGGTCGTTCTGGGCTTTCTAACAGCTTTTGGTTTTGCTGGTGTGCTGGGAGCAGGTTGTTTCGTGGCTAGCGGTTTATCATCAATTTGAAGTGGCTTACTAATGCTAGGTACATCATTAGGTATATCGATGCTGGATTTTTCAATACTGCTTGTTTTATCAATCTCTGTATCAATGTTCTTAACGATATTCTTATCAATGTCGATTGCAATATTACTTACTGCTGTACTATTTTTATCGCTACCGTTGCTATTTTCTTCGGCTGGGCTACTCTTTATTTTACTATTTTCTAGCACGTTCTCTTTTATGTTCTGCTTATTTACTATATTGTCACTGCGATTATCGTTTACGCTGGTCATGCAACTACTCCCCTATTTATTGTAACGGTACTACCAAACTCGGCACTGGCAATCTTTTCAAAAAATTACTTTTATTCAATAGATTTTTAAGATTTTATCTATTTTAGACCTAACTGCCAGCTTTGTCGTTGATTAAATGAAAACAATTTTAATAAACCTGAGAGTGATTATGGTAATACCGCGTTGTTCATACGTCTTTTGATAATGCGTTGCTTATTCCGCAGACGTTTATCGCCCTTATTTTTGCCGTAATACTTTGGGTTGGGGAGCATGGCAATGAGTAACGCTGATTCATCGCGATTAAGTGTAGCAGCCGATTTATTAAAATAATGGTGTGCGGCGGCATCAATACCATAAATACCTTCGCCAAATTCTGCGACGTTTAAATACGCGGCTAAAATGCGCTGTTTGTCCCATAATGTTTCAATCATTACCGTAATGACCGCTTCTTCAACTTTACGCGTATAAGAGCGATGGGAGGTTAAAAATAGATTTTTTGCCAATTGCTGGGTGATGGTCGAGCCGCCTGCGGACGTACTACCAGATGCCTCATTTTTTTTACGTGCCGCTTCAATACCATCTAAATCAAAGCCATTATGTTGACTAAATTTAGAATCTTCGCTAACAATTGCTGCTTGCTTGGCGGACTTGGCTATCGCATCATAATCCGCCCACTGCTGGGTGACACTACCGCCTGTTATCCTATGACTTAGCATAAACATGCTGTTGTTAATCGGCTGCGTCTTCCACATCAATAGTAAGCCTGCGACCAACACATGAAAGGCGACTATCAGCAATAATGCTACCAATAACAGTCGTTTGAATAATTTGCCAATACTTGTCATGCGTGCAATATCCGAGTGGTTGAAGGCTAAGTCATGTAAAAATCAGCTAAAAGTAAGAAAGCACCGCTATTTATAACATGCTACTTATAATAGATAGCGGCATATGGGTTATAAGCGTCAACGGCAGGCTATCTTACCTAATCTTACAATCGCTGTCATTAATTGCCCGCTTTCTTTATGATAGCAAATAATCCCAATGCAGCTAATCCTAGCAACAAAAGCAATCCTAGTGATAACAGCTAAGAGCATTCCTAGACCACAGAACGAGTACCAATATGAGTCCAAATATAAGCTCAGACCTAAATGCAGATAAGAATAATAGACAGAATATCAAGTCGTTACGAGCAACAATTATCAATGCACTAGCTAATTGCGATACTGATAGCGTTGGCAATCATTACCAACATGACTGGCTATTGCTCGGCACGTCTGGCTGCCGTTTATGCGACCAAGCTGAAGAGATTTTACGACAATTGCAAGCTGTCTATCCTATCTCTTACCAACTGGTTGATATTGCCGATTTTGATGAGCCATTAATGATGACATTTGCCACGACCATTCCTGTGCTTATCACGCACAACCAACGTTTAAATTATCCGTTTTCAATCCTAGATTTGCAGCAGTTGGTTTAAGTATAAGGACTGCGATTTTTAGCGGGTTTTTAACCTATATCTAACAGGGTTATAAGATGCCACAGCGACCTTACGCAATTATGTGCACCTAAGAGACTATCCATCTGAGCGACTGTATAAATATGTGCACTTTTTCATTAATGACTGGTATATTTTTCAGACATTTGTTATGTTCAACTCTCAGGTGAATGACTTGACTCCGAGATAAAAGGCAGGATAAAAGGCAGGATAAAAGAGTAATTTTTTAGGAAGGATTTAACGATAAAGTTTATCTAATTATAAACGCTTATAAAAACAGGCACTTAGTAAGTCTTAATAACAAAAAATGCTTTACGATTTAACTGTTCCTCTTTAAATGACATTTATTAACAAGGATTGTAAATAATGTATACTTTTTTGGCCTTAGCGCCCATTTTAGTCGTTCTGGTACTGTTGGTCATCATGCGGCTACCAGCAAAATATTCAATGAGTGCTGCCTATGTAGTGACGGCATTGTTAGCATTATTTGTCTGGCAAGCCAGCGGCGCGCAAGTCGCAGCAGCCACAGTAAACGGTATTATCGTTGCTTTAACGCTATTATTTATTGTTTTTGCCGCGATTTTATTGCTCAACACCCTAAAAGAAGGTGGTGCGATTGTCGCTATCCGTAAAGGATTTATGGATATCTCCCCCGATAGGCGGATTCAAGCGATTATTGTGGCGTGGTTATTTTGTTCTATGGTTGAAGGTTCGTCAGGATTTGGAACGCCTTCTGCTATCGGTGCGCCTTTGTTATTGGCATTGGGATTCCCAGCCATGGCATGCGTGATGGCAGTACTGATTATCCAATCAACACCAGTATCCTTCGGCGCAGTAGGTACGCCCGTATTACTTGGCGTTTGGACGGGTATTAGTGATAAACAAGACATCACTCAAGCCATTGCGCCTCTAACGGCAGAAAATTATCTGCTACAAATCACCGGTAATATTGGTCTAATTCATGCCCTCGTTGGCTTCCTAATTCCGCTGATTCTAAGTGGTTTCTTAACTCGATTCTTTGGTGCAAAACGCTCCTTTGTTGAAGGGCTAAAAGTTTGGCCGTTTGCGATTTTTGCGGGTCTAAGCTTTACCATTCCATACTTTTTAGTGGCTAAATATTTGGGTCCTGAATTCCCGTCATTGGTTGGTGGTTTTATTGGACTGATGATTGTATTACCAGCGGCAAAACGTGGTTTTTTAATGCCAAAAGAAATCTTTGATTTTCCACCACGCGCCAGCTGGGATAAAGATTGGCTAGGTACGCTTACTGAAGAAAAGTTTGATGATACTGTTGCACCAAAATTCTCATTAGTTCGAGCATTCTCACCTTATTTGATTGTGATCGGTCTACTAATCTTGACTCGCGTCATTGCCCCGCTAAAAGCCTTTTTAACGGGTAATTTAACCACAGTGGAGTTTAGCAATTTGTTTGGGACGACTATCTCAAGTAAGGTACAGCTTGCCTATTCTCCGGGTACGATTCTGATTATTACCTCGTTAATTTGTATTTTATTATTTAAAATGAATGGTCGCGCAGTAAAGCGCAGTTGGACCAATTCTGCCAGAACGATGGTTGCCGCTGCACCTGCTCTGCTGTTTTCTGTGCCGATGGTACAAGTATTTATCAACTCAGGCTCAGCTGCGGAAGTGGCTAATAGTTTGCCTGCAATGCCTATTCTGCTTGCTGAAAGTGCAGCCGACGCCTTCCAAAATGCATGGCCATTGGTGTCCCCTTGGATTGGGGCGATGGGCGCATTTATCGCGGGCTCTAACACCGTTAGTAATATGATGTTCTCTTACTTCCAGTGGTCAACAGCAAACCAAATTGGCTTCGATAGCAACCTTGCCGCGCAAGTGGTCGCCTTACAAGCAGTGGGCGGTGCCGCTGGTAATATGATTGCGGTGCACAACGTGGTTGCAGCCTGTGCGGTGGTTGGCATGATGGACAAAGAAGGCTATGTCATTCGCAAAACCTTGCTAGCAATGACCTACTATGTCATTCAAGCAGGATTGATTGGCATGGGAATTATTTTTGGACAAATGTGGTGGTGGATTTTGGCAGTGATTTGGCCAATCGCGTTTTTTGGAATTATGGCACTCACTAGTAAAAAAACACCGCCTTCACTGGTAAATAAAGCTGATGTTTAAACTAGAAAGTTAAACCACAAAGATAAGTCATGTAAACGAATCAACCGTAACTCATCAATCGTATTTAAGCTGACGCTATCGTATCCTTGATACTGGCGTCAGCTTTCTAGTTAGTTTGCTAGAAAGCTACTAAGAAAGTTACTAAGGGAAATTTCATGAAAGATTTGAGCAAAATTACCGAAATTGAAGACCTACGCCGTGTGGCACAGCGCAAAATTCCGCGTATGTTTTATGATTATGTCGATTCAGGATCATGGACGCAGACCACGTACCGTAATAACGAAACAGACTTTGACCGCATTAAGCTGCGCCAACGGGTACTGGTCAATATGGAAGGGCGTTCACTTGCTACAGATATGCTTGGCTCGCCAGTAAAAATGCCCGTTGCTATAGCGCCAACAGGTTTTACTGGGATGATGTGGGCGGATGGTGAAATTCATGCAGCACGTGCGGCTGAAAAGTTCGGTGTGCCGTTTTCATTATCGACGATGAGTATTTGCTCTATTGAAGATGTGGCAGAGAATACCAGTGCACCGTTTTGGTTTCAACTTTATGTGATGCGTGATCAAGAATTTATGGCAAATCTTATCCGCCGTGCTAAAGCCGCCAATTGCTCAGCATTAATCTTAACCGCTGACTTACAAGTGTTAGGGCAACGTCATAAAGACATTAAAAATGGTCTATCCGCGCCACCAAAACCTACCCTTGCTAACATATTAAACTTGATGACCAAGCCTGAATGGTGCATGAATATGCTTGGTACTAAACGCCGTACTTTTGGCAATATCGTCGGTCATGCTAAAAATGTTGAAGACCTATCATCGTTATCCGCATGGACGGCTGAGCAATTTGACCCCGGACTAAGCTGGGATGATGTGGCACGCATTAAAGATATGTGGGGCGGGAAACTTATTATCAAAGGCATCATGGAGCCTGAAGACGCCGTGTTAGCAGCGCGTAGTGGCGCAGATGCCTTGGTCGTCTCTAACCACGGTGGTCGTCAGTTAGATGGTGCGCCCTCGTCTATTGCAGCATTGAGCGATATCGTACAAGCGGTGCGCGCTGAGAACAGTCAGATTGAGATTTGGCTTGATAGTGGTATTCGCTCTGGTCAAGATGTGCTTAAAGCCATGGCATTGGGTGCCAACGGTACGATGATTGGGCGCGCATTTTTATACGGTCTTGGCGCTTATGGCGAAGATGGCGTGCGCCGTGCCCTTGAGCTGATTTACAATGAATGCGATATTACCATGGCGTTTTGTGGTCATACGGACATCAACCAAGTGCGCGATAATATTTTGGTTAAAGGTACGTATGAATACCTTAAAACAGCGCTGCCTTATGTCGCGCCAATGCGCTGGTAGCTTTCTTTATGGTAGTCATACCCTTTATACTCTACCCATCATTTTTAATGAAAACCCAGCTTTATGACGATTCAACAGCTTTTTAAAACTGCCCCAGTCACGACCCTATTATTGGTCTGCTTTATTGGCTTATATATCTTACAAGTATTGTCTGGTATGGATGCCAATAATCCATCGACAGAAGCGCTGCTCAAATGGGGCGCAAATGCACTGCCCTTTACTATGGGTTTTGAGCCTTGGCGCTTGGTAAGTAGTGCATTTTTGCACATTGGTTTGATGCATTTATTATTTAATTGCTTTGCCATGTACTTTTTTGGTCAAATTGCAGAGCCCATGTTTGGCTCCAGTAAATTTTTGGCGCTGTTTTTACTGGCTGCTATTGGCGGCAACTTATTAAACAACCATATAATGTGGCAAGCTATTTTAGAAGATAACAGACTACTCGGCATATTAGATGGTAGCATCCTTCCTGATATTTCAGCGGGTGCATCTGGCGGCATTATGGGTATCGGGGCGGCGCTATTGATCGCGGCACTGTTTAAAATATCCGTCAACGGTATGGTGCTCAATCTTAGAAGCTTAGTGCTGATAATGGGTATTAATTTAGTTTATGGCTTTGCAGTGCCGGGAATTGATAATGCTGGACATATTGGCGGTGCAGTAACGGGTTTGGTCATTGCCTTGGCTATCGGTATTGTCCATCGTCAGCGCATGAGTGCTCAGCAAGCGTCTATATCGCCCTATCAAACGGATTATATTCAATATTCAGCTGATGGCAATATTAACACTCAGCCGTCTTTTGATAGGCAAAATAATCCTCATTTGACGCCGAAGCCTGCTATGATTTGGCAACTGCTGCCATGGCTTGTGATGCTGGTTATCTCAATTGGTTTTTTTCTGTGGTGGCAAGACATTCATATTCAAATATTACGCGCGTTAGCAGCTGGACAATAATACTCCGTCATTCCCTCCAATTCCCCTCTACCCCTTTATGAGACCCAATTATGTCTACTACCTCAAAAGTATCAACATTTAATACGCGCATTTTGCTAAGTGCCGTAACAGTAATGGCATTATTGAGCACCGCTGGCATGGCAAATGCGGCACCTTTTAAAAACCTACCTGCTGACCAAGATGCAGAGTTAAGCGTTGGTGCCAACGTTGTCATTACCAACTCAGCTTATGATGTCGATGGCAGCGACGTGCGCGTGTTGCCAAGCGTGTTTTATGATAATAATAAATTCTACGCGCGCGGTGCTCAAGCGGGCGCTTACCTCATTAATGATGGCACCAATCAGCTGTCTGCCTACGCTCAACTTGCGGGTAATGAGTTCGATCCAGAGGATGCCAATGGCGCCCTATCAGGTCTTGATAAACGTAAAGCGTCGGCTGCTGCTGGTGTCACGTATCTGCATCGTACGCCAATTGGTGGCTTCCGTGGGCAATTTGCCACTGATATCTTAGGGCGTAATGATGGTAATTTAGCGCGCTTAACCTACCTTGCCAAATTCACCAAAGATAAATTAACCGTCTATCCAAGCGTGGGCGTTGAATGGCATGACGAAAGCTATAACGATTATTATTATGGTGTGAGCAATACAGAATCAGCACGTACAGGCGTTGCAGCCTATAGCCCAAGCCAAAGCTTTAATCCTTACGTAAGCGTTAGTGCCAACTATGATATTAATGATAAATGGGCAGGATTTGCCAGCCAAACCTTAGACTATCTCTCAAATGAGCAACATGATAGCCCAATGGTGGATTCGCGCATTGATTCAAATACGGTGGTTGGGTTGCTGTATAAATTTTAAAAAACTTTAGAGATTTAATATAAAAAGCTGGGCGTCTTGCTTGGCTTTTTTATTATACCTATTCAATTATTTAGTTTATTCAAAGCTAATTGAACTAATGCACATATGGAATAATAATTCATAACACTAGGAGCTCTGTTCGCAGGGTGCCAATAGTCAATATAAAGAATATCTTCAGACAAATAACTCCTATCAGAAATTTTTTCGTATGACATTTTTTGTTTTATTAAAGACCAAGTATTTCCACATATAACTATTTCAGGTTTGATATCCCTAATTTGTTTATGTATTAAATGCCAGTCTTCATCTACATACGCTGATAAGTTTGTACTACTCGATGCACTTTTTCCACTGCTTTTCTTTAGATTAATAATAGCTGACGACAACAAAGCCTTTTCAACATCTACTCCATCTCCCTTATAAGGAGCAATTTCATAATTTTTCATTATATTATGTACACCGTATGCCCATTGCGCCATAGGTTTGAGCGTTCTACCAGAAACCTTTTTACGGCAAATAAGTTTCGTTAAATCCCATGATCCCTCTACTCTCTTTGAGTCATATGCTTCTTTAAGTAAAAAGAGTACTTTGACCTCAGATTTCAGCCAAAAATCTTCATCAATAATGCCATCTGTTATAAATAATTTACCCTTATGTAAATCCGAGTTTTTCCAATCTTCAAAATATTCTTTCACATTTACTCTCCTTATAATTAAATATTTCAATAAAGTTCAATAAATATAAAGTATATTCTAGCGCAATAGGAGCAGATTGATTGCCTAAAGTTATACTTCAGGCAATCTCTATTTAAACTTTAAGCCATACAAAAAAGACCTTGCCACATTACATGACAAGGTCTTTTTTTACTTAAGATAATAGTCTAAATTAAGAAGGATGCACCATATCTTCAGGCGTTACCCACTCATCAAACTGAGCTTCGGTCAATAGCTCCAATTCAACCGCAACTTGCTTCAGCGTTTTGTCTTCTTTATAAGCCGTTTTGGCAATTTTCGCCGCATTTTCATAACCAACATGACGGTTTAATGCAGTCACGAGCATCAATGAGTTATGTAGGAAGTAATCAATTTTGTCTTTTACTGGCTCGATACCAACCGCACAATTTTCATTAAAGCTATTGCACGCATCGCCCAACAGTTTAATAGATTGGAGTAAGTTATAAGCGATAACCGGTTTAAAGACGTTTAACTCAAAGTTACCAGACGCGCCAGCCATATTGATGGTGGTATCGTTACCCATCACTTGCGCAACCACCATAGTCATGGCTTCTGACTGGGTTGGGTTCACTTTACCCGGCATGATAGACGAGCCTGGTTCATTTTCAGGAATGGTAATCTCGCCAATACCGCAGCGTGGACCTGATGATAACCAGCGAATGTCGTTAGCGATTTTATTTAAGCTGCCCGCTAATGTTTTTAATGCGCCAGAAGCAAATACTTCAGCATCACGAGCGGCAAGCGCTTCAAACTTATTCGGTGAGGTTACAAATGGCAGACCCGTTAGCGTGGCTAATTGCTCAGCCGCTTTTACCGCATAATCAGGATGCGCATTAAGACCCGTACCAACCGCAGTGCCGCCAAGTGGCAACTCATACAACCCTTGTAATGCATTATCAATACGCACCAATGAATGATCAAGCTGGCTGACATAACCGCTAAACTCTTGACCTAAAGTCAAAGGCGTGGCATCTTGCAAATGGGTACGACCGATTTTAACGATACTATCAAATTCTTTTGCTTTACTATCTAAAGTAGCGCGCAAGGCATTGATAGCAGGAATCAGTAAGCTATTAATTTGACGTGCAGCAGCGACACGAATGGCGGTTGGGAAGCTGTCATTGGTTGATTGTGCATGATTTACATGGTCATTTGGATGAATTGGCTGATAGCTACCACGTGCATTGCCAGCAATTTCATTAGCACGATTTGCCAATACTTCGTTCATATTCATGTTTGACTGGGTGCCAGAACCGGTCTGCCATACGACTAATGGAAATTGGTCCGTTAAGCCACCGTTAATAACTTCATCAGCCGCTTGGATGATCAAGTCGCGTTTGTCAGTATCAATACGCTCAAGGCTGGCGTTGGTAATCGCAGCGGCTTTTTTGACCATTGCCATCGCTTCAATCATTGGACGCGGCAGAGTTTCGCCACCAATCTTAAAGTTTTCGCGGCTACGCTGAGTTTGCGCGCCCCAATAGGCATCTACTGGAACTTCCACATTGCCCATGGTATCTTTTTCGGTACGAGTTGCCTGATTCTGTGTCGACATAACTGTCCTCTTTGATGATTGATTGCGAGAAAAAAGAGCCTAAAGCGTGGCTCATCTGACTAACGGTGCGTGTCATTTACAATATAATAGCACGACTTATCACAAATATCTCAAGGACGAATCAAGGTTGTGATGACGTATTTACAAATATAATAATAGAATCTTTCTCACTAATGACCTTTATTCATAGTAAAAAACGAATTTATTAAAATTATGGCTTACATTAAAAAGGTCACCAAAACATGATAACCACTCTTAGCACTTGTGATATTGCTAATGCCGATATCGCTAATATTAATATCTTACCTTGTGAGGATAAAAAGGCTCAGTCGCAATCCGTTATCAGCAATCCACCCAGACGCCATTTTACCCGCCAGCGCCGAGCGTTGACTGCTAATCAACGCCAACACTTTGCCCGTGCTGCCAGTTTGCATCTCAGTAAGCTACAACATCGCTTGCCTGCCCATGCGCGTATTGGCTTATATTATGATGGTTTTGGCGAGCTACCAACTCAGCCGCTATTAGACTGGTGTCAGCGTCTTAACTATCGACCGTACTTGCCTGTCGTAGGCTCGCTCAGTCAGCATGATAAACGCTTGCGGTTTGTACCGACTTATCAGAATAAATTACTGAATATTCCCACTCGTATTCACAACTTGGGTATGAAGCAAAACCATCACCGCAGATTGCTGTGGGCAGCGGAGTTAGACGTTATTATCTGTCCACTTACCGCCATTGATAAACACGGCAACCGTATGGGTATGGGCGGCGGCTTTTATGATAGAACGCTGGGCAAGAGCTATCGTTCTGGCAATAAAAAACCGCTTAAAATCGGCTGGTGTTACGATTTTCAAGTGGTGGAACAACTGGCAAGGCATCCGTGGGATGTACCGCTTGATGGATTGATTACGCCCAGTGGCTTGAGGTGGTTTTGATGAGTAATACAAAAAGGCAAGATATGAAATCTAGCGCCGAATATGTTGAGCAGCATTTGCAAACGTTAGAGAAAACCGATATCACAGAAATGCTGTATTACAGTCAAGAACAGGCTTTTAGCCCTGAGGAATTGGCAAAAGTGGTTAATGAACAACGCTTAATTGAACTATTGGCGCAAAGTGATGCATTTTTGAGCAGCGTCAATGCTGCCATTGAAGACTTTGATAAATAATTTATAGAATAAAAAGGTGAGTATAGATATAAGCTATACTCGCCTTTTACAGCAATTTGAAATTCTATCTTAGCGTTTAAAGCACTTATTTTATTAAAGCACCATTGCCGCAATCCAACCAAATATTAATAACGGAATGTTGTAATGGAGAAAGGTTGGTATCACACTGTCCTTAATATGGTCATGCTGCCCGTCGACGTTTAGACCAGAAGTCGGTCCCAACGTAGAATCAGAGGCAGGCGAACCGGCATCGCCAAGCGCGCCAGCCGTACCGACAATCGCAACCGTAGCCAATGGCGAAAAGCCGAGCGAAATACACAGCGGCACATAAATCGCTGCCAAAATGGGAATGGTCGAGAATGATGAGCCGATGCCCATTGTCACAATTAAACCCAGTAACAGCATAACAAAGGCTGCCATCGCTTTATTACCGCCAAAAACAGCCGTCGCCCCATCCACTAAGGGTTGAATTTGGTCGGTTGCTTTCATGACTTCAGCGAAACCTTGCGCAGTAATCATAATAAAACCAATCATCGCCATCAGCTTGATACCGTCATTAAAGACCGTATCGGCGTCACGCCACTTAACCACGCCCGTTGCCATAAACACACCAAAGCCAAACATCGAGCCGAGCAATAATGAGTCGGTATACATCTGCACGACAAAGGCAATTACAATCGCCGCAATGGCAACCAATGTTTTGCGCTTAGTTTGCGCTTGGGCGCGAGCGGCAGTTTTACTTAACGCATCGTTCTCCAACGCCTCATCATGTGCCGCTTTATCCATTGCCAACTGCGCATAATGACGTGGCTTGCGATAACTGATAAATATCGCAGTTAATAGTCCGACCACCATCCCTAACGCCGGAATTGCCATAGCTTTAGTGACAGAGATATTACTGACATCAATGCCCGCTTCGCCGACATTTTTTAGCATGATTTGGTTGAGATAAATATCGCCAAACCCATAAGGGATGAACATATACGTGGTCACCAACCCAAAGGTAATCAAACACGCAATCAGCCGTCTATCAATATGCATCCGGTTAAATGCCAATAACAATGGCGGTACAAGTAGCGGAATAAAGGCAATATGAATCGGGATTAAATTTTGGCTAAAGCAGCTCATCATCACCAAACCAGCAAACAGCATATACTTAATCATGCCGCCTGTACCGCCCGCATCAATACGCTTAATCACTGCCCCTGCCAACGACTGTGGCAAGCCTGAATGCGCAATCGCGACGGCAAATGCCCCAAGTAACGCATAAGACAGCGCAATCTGTGCACCATTTTTGATACCATCTTGAAAGGCAGTCAACGTATCCGTCAAGCCCATGCCTGCTATTAAACCGCCAGCAATTGCCCCAATCAGTAAGCTGAGTACCACGTGTACCCGCGCCAGTGACAGCCCTAGCATGATGACGACTGCCAGTAGCACCGCATTGATGGTCATATTTTTCCCTTTTTACTCTGTGATTTATTACTTAGTGTTAACCCGTTTTCTAACTTTGCGGTCTTAAACACGCGTGCTAATTGTTGAGAATAGTGTTGCCCATGATAAAGACGCGCCAGTTTACCTGATTTTTACCTCAAAACCTACGCGCACAACCTAACAAACAGGCAGTCAATCGCCAATATTTTTAACCCTGTTGAATGACGAGCCTTGCAATTTTTATCAGGGGCACCATTTATTTAAACATGAGCTACCAACTTGACTTTGCAAGTCTGGTTAATAAGGAACTAGAAAATATGACTGACTATAATATTGATAAAGACAACATTGACATCAACACTGACGTTGAGACAGAAAATGAATCAACAGTCGAAGAAAATGATACTTTGACCACAGAGAGCGATAAACCTGAAACCTATTTGCCGTTACTGGCGCTACGTGATGTTGTCGTTTATCCGCATATGCAAATTGCATTATTCGTTGGTCGTGCGCCATCGGTGAAAGCGGTTGAATTGGCACAAGCCGAATATGGCGATAAAGTACTGGTTGTGGCGCAAAAAGATTCGCTTACTGAAGATATTGACCAAGACAACTTATATCAATACGGCACCGTTTGCCGCATCGTAAGCACCATGCCGCATGATAGCGATGAGAACTGTATTAAAGTGCTTATCGAAGGTCAATACCGCGCGCGCGTCGATGCGCTAGAAGACCATGATGACGTGTTGATGGCAAAGTTTGAGCGTGCTGACCTTGATGTCGCAATGGATAACAGCCAGCAAAAAAACACCATTAAAGCGTTAACTGGCTTATTTGAAAGTTATGCCGATGCCCGTTTGCGTAATGCGCGCGAGTTAACGCGAGTTGCGAAGCGTATCGACGACTTGCTTGAGTTGGTGTATTTTATCTCAACCCGCGTATCAATGGATTTGGACGTTAAACAGTCATTTTTAGAAAAAGATGATCTCAAAGCGCATATCAACACCTTGACCGAATATTTGGTCAAACAAAGCGCTGAGCAAAATATTGAGCAAGACATTCAAGACGCGGTTCGTCAGCAGATGGAAGACAATCAGCGCGAATACTTCTTAAATGAGAAGATGAAAGCCATTAAAAATGAGCTGTCAGATATGAATGACGGCGCATTTGATAGTGATGACGATATTAGTGAGCTGGAACAACGCTTAGATGAAGCGGACTTGCCAGAAGATGTGCGCAAAAAAGCTGAACAAGAAATGAAAAAGCTCAAGATGATGCCGCCTGCGTCCTCTGAGTCGTCAGTCGTGCGCACTTATATTGAGTGGATTTTAGACACGCCGTGGAATGCAACGACCAAAGTTTCTATCAATTTAGATAAAGCCAAAACCATCTTGGATGAAGACCATTATGGCTTGCAGGATGTGAAAGACCGCATCTTAGAATACTTAGCCGTACAATCACGCGTCAAAAAACTCCGTGGTCCTATTCTTTGTCTTGTTGGTCCTCCAGGTGTGGGTAAAACGTCATTAGGCGAATCTATTGCGCGCGCGACAGGTCGTAAGTTTATCCGTATGGCGCTGGGCGGCGTGCGTGATGAAGCCGAAATTCGTGGTCATCGCCGTACATATATCGGTGCGATGCCGGGTAAAATCGTGCAATCACTATCTAAAGCCGAAGTCAAAAACCCGCTATTTTTGTTAGATGAAATTGATAAAATGGCGCAAGACTTCCGTGGTGATCCGGCATCAGCCTTATTAGAAGTACTTGACCCGTCACAAAATCATAGCTTTAACGACCATTATCTAGATATGGATTTGGACTTATCGCAAGTTATGTTTATCTGTACTGCCAACAGTATGGACATTCCGGCTGCCCTACTTGACCGTATGGAAGTCATTCGCTTGCCAGGCTATACCGAAGATGAAAAAGTGAGTATCGCCAAAAAATATCTCGTGCCAAAAGCCATTAAGAATAATGGTCTAAAAGAAGGCGAGATTGAGATTGTTGAAGCAGCATTGCACAGCATTGTGCGCAGTTACACGCGTGAAGCTGGCGTGCGTAATCTCGAACGTGAAGTCAATAAAATCTGCCGTAAAGTGGTTCGCGGCGCGGTTGAGACCAATGGCGCGCGTGCACCGAAAAAAGACGAGCGTAAGCTCATCGTGGTTGACGATACTAATATTGATGACTATCTTGGTGTCCATCAATACGACTATGGTCTAGCTGAAGAAGAGCCAGAGATTGGTCGTATTACTGGTCTTGCTTGGACGCAAGTTGGCGGCGAGCTACTTACCATTGAAGCCGTTGCCATGAAAGGTAAAGGCGAGCTTATCTTTACTGGCTCGTTAGGTGACGTGATGAAAGAATCCATTCGCGCTGCAATGAGTGTGGTTCGAGCGCGTGGTGATAGCTTAGGCATCGACTACGAAACCTTTAAAACCACCGATGTTCATGTCCATATGCCAGAAGGTGCCACACCTAAAGACGGTCCATCGGCAGGTGGCGCGCTAACGACAGCACTGGTTTCGGCATTAACTGGTATTGCTATCCGTCCAGATATTGCCATGACTGGAGAGATTACCTTACGTGGTAAAATCCTGCGCATTGGCGGTCTTAAAGAAAAGCTACTTGCGGCACATCGCGGCGGTATCAAGCACGTGTTGATTCCAGATACCAATGAACGCGATTTAGCCGATATCCCTGATAACGTCAAAGAAGGCTTGACCATTCAACCTGTTGCGACAATTGATGAAATCTTAAAAGTGGCATTGGTCAGTATGCCAAAACCGCTTAAACCTGCCAAAGTGACGGTCGATAAAACCAAAGGTCAAGCGCTGCATAATTAATTAAATGATTGTTATAGTTAGCATTATAAAAGCCGCTTATCACTATGATAGGCGGCTTTTTTTTGGTAATAATAAGCAACAATCTTATTAAAATATCATGCTATATTTTAGACAAATGTTTATTTGGTAATAACTATAATGTTAGACCATTCAGCTCTATACGTATGTTCAGTTGTATCGTTTTCAATAGGTCTAATAGGCTGTCAATCCACTTCTGTTGCAAAGGCTCAGCTGACCGCTGCCATCATCAATACAACCCCTATTCAAAATAACTCTAAAATTACAGATGAGACGACAGTAAAAAAATCGCAAGTTATGCAATGGTCAGCTCATTATGACTGGCAATTAACACAAGTGATCAATCAAAACGGTGACACTATCAATATCGCAGATTTTGTGCCGATTACTTTACAAGTAGAACCCAGTTCCATTAGCCTTTACCAAAGCTGTGATCAGTATAGGATGGATTTTCATTCGATGTCCGCGCCACCTTACCCTTATTATTCTCACCTTGGTAAAGTTCCAACGACTTGTAACGATGACAATAACCCTAACAATAATACTGCCATTAAAGATGTTAACAACATCCAAACTTTAATTGCCAAAAACATTCCTATTAGACTTAATTTTGAGTTATTGCCAATCTTAAAAACAATGCCTATTGATACGCAATCCGCTCCTAAACGCTTGGCGCTTAATATAGAAGATGGCAATCGCTTAATCTTTACCGGTTTAGCAAAGTCACTATCGGCTCCTACCGGATTAGCCATTACTAACGAGCTATTGGAACAGTACGATTGGCAACTGGTCAGCGCCGTTAACAACTACCGTGATGATAAAGGTCAATTAATTAGAAAACCTTTGGGCAACTTTTATCATCCTGATCACCCTATTTCAGCGAGCTTTGAGAGTTGGCCTGACAGTCACTATGCATCTTTTAGCTCGGGTTGTAATGGCTCTCGTGCGCCTTATTTCTTACTAAGCGATAATAGCTTTAAAGTTGGCATCATCGTCAGTACCGTAATGGGCTGCGGCGAAACAGGCAATCGCATTGAGACCGCTCTATTTAAGTTAATGCAGGATAGTAGCAGTAATCTCACGTTAAACTTACAAGCCAAAAAGCTAGAATCAAAAAAACTGGAATCAAAAAACCAAACCGAGTTTCCACGTTACAACCTATTGCAAACGATGGAATCAGGCGAAACCTTAATTTGGCAAAATGAAGAAAAACCACAGCGTTAGTTCAAATTTAAAACGCAAAAAAGCCGAGCAATAAATGCTTGGCTTTTTTATTCATATTGACTGTGCTTTAACTATCCATAAATCTTATGAAAAAAATCTTACTTAATCGTGACCGTCAGATAATACGGCTTGGGCGTATTGCTGTCACGCGCTTGATTGCGTGGCTGTAGCACTCGAATGGTATGCTTACCCGTTTTATCAAGGGTGACTGTTTGCGTGCTTAAATCTGGTAAATTGCTACTATACAATATAGGGTATAAATCATCGTTACCAATTAAAGTGGCGCTTACCTTCTGCCCTTTTTTAGCGTAAAAGTAGTATTCGCAGTAACTGCTACCCTTCACTGCACCGGCACGATTAATGTCATAGCGACCTTTATCCATACGCAATTCTTTCATACCGCAGTCAGCACTATATTCAATATTTGCTGCTTTCGTTGCTGTCTGCGTTGCCGCTTGCACGGTGACAGTTCCAGCCCCTAACATGCCGAACACCAATGCAGTAGAACCTGCTAATTTAAACAAGTATTTCATGATCACTCCCAATTATTATTAACTTAGTTATTATTAAATATTGTTGTTATAAAAAATCTATTTTGCCGTACTACTACCATATTTACCATTTCATTTCGTTAGCTCATCTTAATCTTCTGTGATTGCCATGAGTCTTTATGTTAGCGGCAGCTTACATATAGTAACGCTTTGTTGCGCTACTAATGGATATCTAAACTGCGTGCTTCGCTATACTAATTAAGATCTAGGAAGAAATGATAAATGTCTGATACTCTTAAATATAAATGGAGATAATAATGAATAAATTGATGCTTGCAAGTGCTCTATTATGTGGTTCTGCTTTAGCAGTAACAGGTTGCCAAAGTACAAATGGACAAATAAAAACAGATAATCAAAGCGGTCAGCCAGTCCTAAAATCGACCCTTAAAACCACTGATGCCAAAAAAACGGAGGTCGGTCAAATGTTTTTGCGCCCTGTTGATGGCGGGGTACAAGTCTATGGTAAATTGATGAATTTGACGCCCGGTCAGACCGTTGCTCTGCATATTCATGAAACCGGAAGCTGCGATATGATGGGCAAAGGCGCAGGAGGTCACTTTAATCCTGATAATAAGCCGCACGCGCACCCTGATAATATGAATGGTCATGCTGGTGACTTACCGAATCTAACGGCAAATAGTGAGGGTATTGCTACCATTAACTATGTGAATAAAAAAATCTCAGCTGCTGACACTGGTAAATATAGCGTCAACCGTTTGGCATTTATCGTGCATGGCGGTGCAGATGATTATATGAGCCAGCCAGCGGGTGCATCAGGTGACCGTATTGCTTGCGGTATCATTGAAAAGATTTAATAGATTCTCTCTTTAAAAATATTTATGATATAAAAAAACCTCTTAGACGCTAAGAGGTTTTTTATTGAGTGCTTATTATGGATTAAGCGATGGATAAGATTACTCTTCTACCCATTCGCCATTACGCCAGTATACGCCCCAACGCGTGGCTTTACCGTTTTTCTCTGAGCCAATATATTGCTCTTTTTTCTTGCGTGACCAACGCAGAATAGTTGGGTTACCTTCTGGATCTTCATCAGGTCCTGCAAATAAATACTGGAACTTCTCTTCCATTTTATCTTTAATCTCCCGCAGCTCGGCAAGCTTAGGTGGACGCGTCTCACGAATCTTTGGAAATTTAGAAGCGGCTAAGAACATACCCGCTGCACCTTCACGTAAAATAAAATAGTCTTCGTGCTTAACTGATTTTAATTCTGGAAGATGAATTGGATCCATTCGCGGTGGTGCCGCTTCACCCGTTTTGAGCACTTTACGGGTATTGTCACACTGCTGACACGCAAAATAAGGACCAAAACGTCCGGTCTTTAGCTCCATTTGCCCATCGCACTTATTGCAATCGATGGTGGGAGAATCCGAACCCGGTACTTCAAACTTGCCTTCTTCTAACACATAACCGTCACAATCTGGATTGTTACCACAAACATGCAGTTTTAACCCGCCATCAACGATATAGCCATTCATTGCCGTGCTACATTTCGGACAGCGTTTTTTCTCCATCAAATCTTTGACTTCAGCGGTTTCATCCTCGCCTTCTGGGTCATCAAGATTGGCAAAAGCTTCAACTGGCATGAGGTTTTTCGTGCCTTTACAGCGCTCTTTTGGTGGCAAGTTATAGCCAGTACAGCCTAAGAATACCCCTGTTGAACCCGTACGTAACTGCATCGGACGATCACACAAGTCGCAATGGACATCTGGTACATCGGTTGGGTCATTTGGGCGCATGCCGTCTTTGTCTTTCGCGCGCTCAAGCTTGACCTTAAAGTCATCATAGAAATTATCTAAGACATCTTTCCAGTCTTGTTCGCCTTCCGCCACGTGATCGAGCTTGTCTTCTAACGCAGCAGTAAAGGTATAATCCATTAAATCCGGAAAACTTGCCGTCAATCTATCCGTGACGATATCACCCATTTTTTCAGCAAACAGACGCTTGTTTTCAAGCTTTACATAGCCGCGATCTTGAATGGTTGAGATAATAGACGCATACGTCGAGGGACGACCAATACCTTTTTTCTCAAGCTCTTTGACCAAACTTGCTTCGGTAAAGCGCGGTGCAGGCTTGGTAAAATGCTGACTGGGATCAAGCTTATCTAAAATCAGCTCGTCGCCTTTTTTGACATCAGGCAGTAAAGTATCGTCCATTTTGGCAGGCGATAGCACTCTAGTATAGCCATCAAAAACCATCGTACGACCGCGTGCTTTTAGCTCAACGTCATCTGCTGCTACAAATAAATTCACTGATAGATATTTCGCTGGAGTCATCTGACAAGCCACAAACTGACGCCAGATTAACTCATACAAACGACTGGCATCACGCTCAACACTGGTTAGCTGAGTCGACTTCACATTGACATCAGAGGGACGAATCGCTTCATGTGCCTCTTGTGCACCTTGTTTATTGCCATAAAAATTAGGCTTTTCAGGTATATATTTTGCACCGTAATTGTCTTCTACATATCCACGCACGGCATTGAGCGCATCGCCTGATAGGAAAGTCGAGTCGGTACGCATATAAGTAATATGACCAGCTTCATACAGACGCTGCGCCAAAATCATGGTCTTTTTCACTGAAAAACCCAAACGCGTACTGGCGGCTTGTTGCAATGTCGAAGTAATAAAGGGCGCGCTTGGTTTTGATTGCGTCGGTTTTTCTTCACGTTCTTTGACAATATAACTTGCAGTATTTAGTACTTCTAATACTTTATCGGTCTGTTCTTTATTCACCAACTTCAACGGTTTGCCATCTTGTTTGGTGGCTTCTAGCCGGATGGGCGTTTGCTCTGCGCCTTTTTTATCCGTGGCGATATGAGTATCTGCAAAAATCTGCCAGTATTCTTCAGGAATAAAGGCGCGAATTTCATGTTCACGCTCAACGACCAAACGCATCGCTACCGACTGCACACGACCTGCGGAGAGTCCACGAGCAACTTTTTGCCATAATAGTGGCGATACCATAAAGCCAACCACACGGTCTAAAAAGCGCCGCGCTTGCTGAGCATTGACGCGGTCGATATCAAGCTTTGAGGGTTGTTTAAAGGCATTTTGAATGGCAGTTTTGGTAATCTCATTAAATACCACGCGCTCATATTTGCTATCAGCACCGCCAATCACTTCTTTCAAATGCCAAGCGATGGCTTCCCCTTCTCTGTCCATATCCGTTGCCAGATAGATTTTATCGGCGTCTTTAGCAAGCGCCTTTAACTCTTTAATCACTTTGGTTTTGTTTGGCAACACTTCATAAGTGGCAGCCCACCCATGTTCAGGGTCTACGCCCATACGTCGTACCAGCGCTTGCTGCGTCTTCTCTTCTTTAGTTAAGCTCTCATCTTTTTTAGTGGGTGCTTTTTTAGCGCCTTTACTGGCACCTACTGGCAAGTCGCGCACATGCCCAATACTTGAGCGCACGATAAAATCATTGCCCAAATATTTATTAATTGTTTTTGCTTTAGCCGGTGATTCAACAATCACCAATGATTTGCCTTTGGCGCTATTGTCAGCCGAATCAGCTGTAGATGCTGCTTTTTTTGTACTTGTGGTTTTTGCCATGTGAGACGACACCAAAATAAATGAGTTAAAATAAATGAATTAAATTAAAGGTAATAAAAAGGAGCAGCTCACCCTGTATTTTGTGCTTATTAAATTATTATCAGGGTCGCGGCTTTTAAAATTTGACTATAAAAATAGGTTAAAGCATAACTAAAAATGGTCAATGAGCGATAAACTTGTTAAGACGTTACACTGCTAAGAGTTGAGATGTCAACCGTAAATAAAAATAGCGGGCAATAATTAGATACCAAGGAGCCTATATAAGACGTATACATGCACATTAAAATAACTACCAAAAACTATCTTTTATTAAGCATTTTATTATTGATACCATTGCTATCATGAGTAGAACTATTAGTAGTAAAAGAATCATTAGCGCTACTGATATTAGGACTTCCACTGTTAGCATGACTGCGTGAACTTGCCTACATTTGCAGCGCCCATTGCTCTAACTGTGCTTTTAGTACCAATAAATCTGGCTCAATCTCAAACGATTTATAATTAGGATTGGTCGCTGGACGCACATAGGCGATATCCTCCCAATAAATCACAATGCTATTGGCTTTAATCAATAGCGCTTTGACAAATGGTTCAATCGATGGCGGTAATGCCAGCGGTACTTTATCCAAATAAAAGCTTGCAGGCGCGTTCTGATTGCTAGTGATTTGATTGCTGTCCTTGTCACTGACATCTGGACGCCATTGTCCCTCGATTGCCTGATAACGACTGTGCGGCATCTGCACATTATCCAGCACCAAGCCGTATTGCCCCAGCATACCGCGACCGTATTCATTGTCACGACCTCTAACCCAATCAGGACAAGCCACCAGCTTTGGATTGAGTCCCAGCCGACGCGCCGTCATGCGTAGCCTGTCCAAGCGCTGGTCGATACCGCTCGGTTTGAGCGCCATCATACTCCCAAATACAAATAGTACAATGGCAATGGCAATCCATAATCCCATGACAATATAGCCTTTTTACTGAAGAGTTTACTAACAGAGTGGTTCACGACGGCTAGCGTCTAGTCGGTCGTATCAACAAGACTTAAATAGGTATATACCTTTATAAATCAAGGTAGGTAGTTTAATGATCATATATATATCCACTTAAACCCTTAACTCAGTATTAATAATTTAACCTGCAATATCAACTGTTTAAGCGTATTTAAGTTAAATTCAATAACAAGATATCAAATGTTACTGATTATAAAAAATGCTATGATAAACCATAATTTTAAACGCGCGCAGGTTTATTATGACTAATATTATAAAAACACCGCATCTGCCTTTGTTATCTATCTTTAAACCTCTGACCGTACTCTTACTAATGGGTGCGGCGCTATTGGTATTATCAGGGTGTGCCACAACTCAAAGCCTAACTCCGCAGCAGTGCCAAGCCAGCAATTGGCAAGAAGTGGGTTATGTCGACGGGCTGCGGGGTCGCTCAGGAGATTACTTTGGTCACTATATTAATAGCTGTGCCAGTGTCGTTGGGGCAATGCCCAATCGTATCGTTTGGGAGCAAGGTCGCCAGCAAGGGCTCAAAAAATATTGCACCGAATTAAATGCTTATAAGCTGGGTCGCGAAGGTTATGACTGGCAACCTGTTTGCCCCTTAAGCGGTATTAAAAAGTTAGAAGAGGCCTATTCACAAGGGCGCTATTATTATATCCGTCAACGTGACCTCGATAACTTACGTTCGCCCTATTATTCACCATCGCCGTTTGGTTATGGTTCTGGACGCTTTGGCTATCCTTATCGCCCCTTAGGCTATGGCTGGTAGTGATAATTTTTAGCTACAGCTTTATTAGCTTCATTATAAAGCTCAGCTTATTTTTGTGCAGTATTTCAGTGGATACTTTGCAGGAGTTTAATACCGTATAAAAAAGAAAACCTCGCAGTGCTATTTCTGCGAGGTTTGAGGTAAGACTTATTATTGTCGTTGTTCTTATTATTATTCTGCTTATTTTCTTACTTATTGCTGGCATTATTTATATTGCCCAGTTACTTATCTGACCAAGTTATGTGACCAAGTTATGTGACCAAAATAACGATGCCTGCTTGTTTAGCTTATTCTTTATTAATGCTTATTCATTCACAAAGGCAATTTTACTCAATCCTGCTTGGCTTGCCGATGCTAAAACTTGCGCGACGGTGTCATATTTACTGTCTTTATCCGCACGCAATTGAATGGCAGGGTCTTTGCCTGTAGCGCTTTGCTGTTGTAGGCGCGCGTCCAACTCTTCTATGCTAATAGGGTCGCTATCCCAAAAGATTCCAGCATCTTTATCAATGCTGATTTGAATCACTTCTGGAGGTTGCTCATTGATGACTGCACTGGTCTTGGGTAAATCGAGCGGCACCGTGGGATTCAGCACGGTAGCGGTCAATAAAAAGATAATCATCAATACCAGCATGACATCAATCAGCGGAATGAGGTTCATCTCATTCATACCTTGGACGTCATCATCTCCTAACTGAAATGCCATAGCGCTCTCAATAATATTCTTAATCGTGTGTCATTGGTTTTAATAGCTTTACTAGGGTAAAGTTACTGACTTAGGATATTCAGTACTTTCATTATTAGTTGGCTGTTTAGTCGCACTGGTCGCTGCCATATTTTTTGCTACTTGTGATTTAAGCGCGGGTGTATGTTCACCTGCTGCTGATTGATTACTGCTAAGCTGGGCAGATTGTGCCAATAGTTCATGAGCGCGATCGTTAGCTTGATACAACACACGACGGTTAATACGCACGGCAAGGTTATAAAACACCACCGCTGGAATCGCAACTGCAATGCCAAGCCCTGTCATAATCAGCGCCTCACCTACTGGTCCTGCCACTTGACCCAGTCCAGCTTGACCACTGACGCCAATATTATGCAGCGCGTGAAAAATCCCCCATACCGTACCAAATAAGCCGATAAATGGCGCAATAGCAGCAGTTGTCCCTAAAATAGGCAAACCGCGCTCGCTGTTATAACGATAACGTCCGATATGTTGTAGTAGGGCTTGCTCTGTAACCAAGCGGCGTCCTGTTGCATCAAGCTCTGACATTGCCTGGCTTTTATTTTGCAGCTGCTGGCTTAAGTCGTCAGCAACTTGCATGGTCATTTTTCGACTTTGAATCACCCGAAGGATACCGGTCACCCAAGAGAGGACTGAAAGTGCCAAGAGTATAAAAAATAGGCTTTTGGTCACCATATCGCTGTATTGCCAATAGCTCATAAAGTCCATAGCAGACTCCTCAATAGATAATAAATGGTGTAATGACATAAACCCGCTGCGACTTGCGCTGTTGACTTTATGATGACACGATAAATAATGGATTTTTATAATTAGTGTTGTAGGAATGCAAACTTATCAAGGAACAGCATAACTAACGGGCAGCGTGACATTCCCTACCACCGGTACGCCATTGTTCATAAAAGGTCTAAATTTGCCCGAACGTACTTGACGCAGTGCTTCTCTGTCTAATATGGCGTTGCCAGAAGATTGAGCCAAACTGACGCTATCAATTCCGCCTTGCTTATTTACCCGCAGCAGCAATACAAGATTAAAGGTATCGCCTGAGCTTGCACTACGTGAGGCACGATCAGGAAAGCTAAAGTTTGGCTTTGATGACCAATTGGCATTGCTGGCACTAAAATTCATGGGAGTATTACTGGCGGCTTCTGCCTTTGTTTTTGCTTCTACGTCCGCTTTTGACTTTTCTCTCGCCACTGTTTTTTCTCTTGCCTCTGTCTCTACTCGTGCCTTGGCTTTAGCATCTGCTTTTGCTTTCGCTTCTTGATCGGCTGCTGCACGTTTGGCTGCTTGGACATTTTCTTGTGCTGCTTTTTCGGCGGCTTGTTGCGTATCACGTATTGCTGCTTGTTCAGCTGCCCGCTTTGCTTGCTTAATGACTTCTATCTGACGCTGTTGTTCTGCTAATGTCTGCGCTGCGCTATTATCAATAATCGGACGGTCTTCTTTTTCTACTCGCGTTTCAGTCACCACTTTATCTTCAATAATATGTTTTGGTTGTAGTGTTATAACTGGTTCAGGCTCAGTAGTGGCTATCTCAGCTTTTTCTATTTTAATGTCTTCTATATGAGTAGCCGATTCTGGTGGCAGCTCTTTTGTGATTGGCTTAGCTTCTGGTGTGATTTTAGGTTCGGGCGGCAGCGCTGGCTTCTCTACCCGCTTTTCTTCTGACTTTTTAGGCTCATTTTTTGGAATAGGTTTATTGATTGGTTTTTTGTCAATCACTGGTTTTGTTGGCTCAACTGGAACTGGCTCAACTGTTATTTCTTGCTCAATAAGTTCAGGCTTAAGTGTAGCAATAGGCAGATTCACCATCTGAATTTCAATAGGCGGTATGTCCTGCTCTTTAATCACAGGTGTTGATGGTGTCATCGTCACTAGCGCCATTGCCGCAAGTACATGTAACCCAACTACAGCACTGAGTGCTATGAGTGTCAGATTGCGTGGTGCTGTCTTAAAATCCGTTGAACCCATAACACCCTAATTATTGACCAAATTCAAAGTGGCATAATAGTAATACAAACGATAATTATTATCAATAAAATAATTTACTGATTATTGGCTTTAATGAATCTCGCTATTATCTATGTTTATTTTATTGTCGGACGGCTTATTAGTTATAGGTTTAACTGTTATTTAATCCTCAATAGTTACCTTTATTTGTATTATAAAATCCGTATTGTTAATAACAATCGTTATCATTATCATTGATAAAACGCTTATTTTCCTATATGATTATCTGAGTTTATTGCTTCTATACCATTACATCCTTTAGGTAAATTAATAATAAACGCCATAATTTAATACCTGAGCAGTGTTTTAGCCTTCTATATAGAGCGCTAAACAGGCTCTTTTTCTTTTTATACGTCACCAGTGTGTTAAATACGTACTGGTAACTATTTGTCTACTACCGAGTGTTTTATGTTTACCAATAGCTTCGCGACCCTTTCTGCAAACGCTGTAATTTTTAAGCGTCCTTTATTAACCACAATGACCGCAGTGTTGCTTGCCAGCATTAGTGTGGCGGGCTGTTCACCTGCACAGGATTCTGCACAGGATGATACAAAAAAGCAAAATAAAACGGCAGATGCGACATCAAATGTGGCTAATAATGATGCCGTATCGGTAACGAGCATTGATATAGATACGGTTAAAGGTAAGGTGAGCTTGCCGATTAATCCGGCGCCGATTGTGGTCTATGACATGACCTTATTGCAGGATTTGGCAGCGCTGAATGTGGCTGTCGATGGTAAGCCAAGTGGTCTACATTTAAATAATTTACAAGCAAAAACTCAGCCCGACCCCAAAGAAGTCGGCACGGTATTTGAGCCAGACCTTGAAGCCCTAAACGCCATGCAACCGCAAGCTATTTTAATTGGCTCGCGTATGGCAGAGAAATATAATGCGCTCTCTAGCATCGCTCCGACGCTCGATATGAGTATTGATACTGCCAATATCTATGAATCTAGCAAACAGCGCCTGCATGATTTGGGCGCGCTATTTGGCAAAAGTGATGAAGCGTTAAAGCTGCAGCAAGATATCGACGGTCTTATTGATGAAACCAAATCTTTAACCAAAAATAAAGGTAATGGTTTGGTCGTCATGGTCAACGGCAATAAACTGTCCGTCTATGGTGATAAGTCGCGCTTTGGCTTTGTGCATACCGTCCTTGGTGTGCCAATGGTGGATAGCAAGATTGAAGATGCCAAGCATGGTCAGCCAGTATCCTTTGAATACCTGCAAAAAACCAATCCTGATTGGCTGTTTGTGATTGACCGTAGCGCTGCTATCGGTGAAGAAAGCGCAGGTGCAAAAGTCGTCTTGGACAATCCATTAGTCGCCCAAACCACCGCTTGGAAAAAATCTCAGGTGGTCTATTTAAGCCCAGATTCTTATTTAGCATTTGGCGGTTATTATCAATGGATGCAAGATTTGACCGCGATTAAAACAGCATTTAGCCAAGCGAAGTAATTTTTTATTCGTTGAAAAATAGACGTAAGTGATCATTCTTGCGTCTACCCTTTTCGCCAGCCATAAGTTAGCAGCCGTTATGTCGTTATTTTCTAATCACGCCACTAATATTGATAACATTAATAATGATAAAGTTAATAGTGCTCAATCCATATCTTCTGCACCATCATCTTCTTCACCATCACGATGGCAGCAAAAGGTAAATGGGCATTTAAACTCTAAATCACGCCATGCCAAAATACCACCTTGGTTCATCAATACCGCAAGCTTTGTTGTCATGGGGCTTTTGGTGCTATTAAGTTTATCGATTGGCGTTGCTGACTTTTCGTGGTCAGGGATTTTTCATAGTCTTATCACTCATAGCACCAATTCTGACAGCTCATTAATGTTGGTTAGTCGCTTACCACGAACGCTTGCCATCATTTTAACCGGTATTGCCATGGCGGTAGCTGGGATGATTATTCAAGTCGTACTCAAAAACCGCTTCGTTGAACCGTCCATGGTAGGCGCGACTCAAAGCGCTGCCCTTGGCTTATTGGTAGTCAGTCTCTTCTTTCCGGCAAGCGCCTTGATAATAAAGATGAGTGTGGCAACCATTGCAGCGGTGTTTGGCATGATGCTGTTTATGCTGCTTATTCATCGTATTCCACCGACTGATTTTTTGATGATTCCGCTGATTGGCATTGTATTTGGCGGCATTATTGATGCTATTACCACCTTTATTGCTTATCAAACGGAAACGTTACAGATGCTGAGCGTTTGGCAATTTGGCGACTTCTCAAGTGTGTTAGCAGGGCGCTATGAGCTGCTATGGTTGACCGGTGGGCTGTGTGTTATTGCTTATATTATTGCCGATAAGCTGACTATCATTGGTTTGGGCGATAATATTGCCTTGAACTTGGGTATCAGTAAGCGTCATGTGACATGGATTGGCGTTAGCATGGTCGCCATGATGAGTGCGGTGGTCGTGGTCACGGTTGGGGTGATTCCATTTATTGGTTTGGTCGTGCCGAATATCGTCAGTCGTATTATGGGTGATAAGCTTAGACGCAGCTTGCCAGCGGTCGCCTTGCTTGGTGCATCAGCAGTATTGCTTTGCGATATTATCGGGCGCTCTATTCGCTATCCGTTCGAGATTCCGGTAGCGACCGTCTTCGGTGTGGTCGGTACGGTAGTGTTTTTATGGCTATTATTACGTGCGCCTGCTGAATCCTAAGCGAGCGCCATCGCTTAAGTTGTTTTTGTCTAAACGGTTACTGTTTTATTTGCCATTCTCTTTTATAAGATTAGCATATGTTTTTACCTTCTGCCTCGTCTAGTCAAACGACCGATTCTACTATTAATAGTACTGCTAAGAGTACTGCCGGCAGCCTGAGCCCATTAGCAAGATTCTGGGCACGGCTATGGTTATTAATAAGTCAACATCCTAAGTCCGTCGCTACACTTGTTTTATTAATCTCTACCATTTTATTTTTAACCGTTAATGTCCATGGTCATTGGGATTTTGCACTGCCATTACGCGGTAAAAAATTGCTGGCGCTGATGGTAGTCGGTTATGCCATTGGCGTCTCTACCCTTCTCTTTCAAACTTTAACGCACAATCCTATTTTAACGCCATCGTTATTAGGCTTTGACTCGCTTTATGTGTTGTTGCAAAGCGTATTGGTATTCTTTTTGGGTGCGATTAGCTTTACCAGTCTTAATCCGATTGCTAAATTTTCACTTGAAATTGTCTTAATGTTTGGTGCGTCGTTGCTGCTGTTTAAATTACTATTTTCCAAAAGCAGTCAGGATTTAACGCGGCTGATATTGGTAGGGGTAATTTTTGGGGTGTTGTTTCGCAGCTTATCGGCATTGATTGCGCGGCTGATTAATCCGGATGATTTTGTAGTGGTGCAATCGGCAAGTTACGCGCAATTTAATACCGTCAATCCGCAACTTTTAGGTATTAGCCTGTTTATTTGTGTGATAAGTGCGCTATTTATTTGGCGATGGCGTTATCAATGTGATGTGCTCATGTTGGGTAAGGCGCAAGCGATTAATCTCGGTATTCATTATCAGCGCTTGGCATTTGGATTATTAACCGTCATCGCGGTCTTGGTAGCGACAGCTACGGCATTAGTCGGTCCAGTGACCTTTTTTGGTTTATTGGTCTGTGCTTTGACCAACCGCATGGCGCGTCATATGTATCATAGCGAACGCTTAATATTGGTTAGCTTGGTAGCGATGATTTGTTTGGTGTTAGGGCAGACGCTATTCGAGCAAGTATTAGGAATGGCTGGCGTGTTATCGGTCGTTATTGAACTGGCAGGTGGCTTGGTATTTTTAGCGTTGATATTTATGAGCCAACGCCGTTAAGACTTAGAATTTATTACACATTTAGAGAACAATAAGAATAATTATGATAAAAATAAATGGCGTATCGCATCATATTGGCAAACAGCAGATTTTGCATGATATTAATTTGTCGCTGCCACCTTCACAAGTCATCGCCTTAATTGGTCCCAACGGTGCGGGTAAATCGACATTATTTTCGGTGATGGCACGTTTGCAACCGTTACAAAGCGGACAAGTGAGTTTTGGTGCAGGTAATGAGGAACGTGATATCGTCAGCTGTGATGCGCGAACGCTTGCGACGACGGTAGCCATGCTCAGTCAAGACAATCAAGTGCAAGGTAGGCTGCGGGTACATGAATTGCTAATGTTTGGGCGCTATCCTTATCATCAAGGACGCCCAACGGCCAACGATCAGCAAAAGGTTATAGAGATTATCGAACGCTTTGAGCTACAACCGTTAGCCGAGCGTTTTTTATCTGCGCTCTCTGGTGGACAGCGTCAACGGGTGCTGATTGCGATGATTGTTTGCCAAGATACGCCCTATTTATTGCTCGATGAGCCGCTAAATAATCTCGATATGTATCATTCTGGGCGCTTGATGCGTGAGCTACGAGAGTTAAGTCACACTCAGCAAAAAACCGTGGTCATTGTCCTGCACGATATCAATCAAGCCGCGCAGTTTGCTGATACCGTAGTGACAATGAAAGACGGTCAAGTGCAAGCCATTGGTCGTCCGGTTGATGTCATTACCCAAGAGACGATGAAGGAACTATACAACGTTGATGTGACTGTACTCAACCATCAAGGTCGTCCGGTGATTATCGATACAGTTTAATTTTGATAAATTCACATTTAAACTATCTCAGCTTGCGCAAGTATTTTAAGCGTTGCTGCCGACCTTTCCACCATAAATACACGCCCGTACCAGACAAAACGGCAACCGCTAAACCAACCAATGCTAAGAAGATTTGATACGCCAGATGACCTGCGCCTTGACTGATATGTCCCATGTGCAAGGTAGATAACCACTGGTCGACTTTATTACCAAATGACGCATTTTGATAAGCAAAATTCACGCGCTCGACACTGCCATCTCCTGCATTGACGGTAATTGATGATGCACCACCTTTTTTTCCGATATCCTTGTTGGTTTTAAAGCGCATCTGCCATTGCTGGTCTTCCTCAACCCAGCGAATACCTAATAACTGCTGCACAGTTAAGCCGTTTTGTTGCGCGACAATATTTGCCTGCTTACTAAGATACTCAATACTATTGGCTTTATTAACAACATCAGCTGTACTTGTTTCGTTGCTAACTGATACGCCATATTTTTTTGCTTCATTTAATTTATATGCTTTGCCGTTGTTGCCTGCTTTATCGTCAAGCCCGACCACCGCTTGCATCACTGGCTTATACACTTGCTGCAAATTAAAACCCACACTTGACCAAGCAATCACGAATAGCATCAGCCACAACCATAAGCCAAAGGCATGATGCACATCATAATTGAGCTTAAAGGTATTGGTTTTACGGCGGATTTTCCATGCGGGTAGCCAACGTTTTAATAAAGACGCTCGTTTTTTAGCAGGCTCTTGGCGCGATACCTGATTCTTTTTGACCGATCTTGGAAAGGTTAAATAAAAACCAATAAAACAATTCATCGTCCACACCAATGTAATAATACCTAGTACCAGCCTGCCGATATCATCAAGCAACAGTTCACGATGCAACCAAAACACTTTCCACATGGTATTGCGCCATGCCCACTCGTCTTTATCGCGCGCGCCAATAATATCCGCCGTATAAGGGTTGATATAAACCTCTTGGAATAAGGGCGCAGGGTCAATCTTTACATCGTCTTTATATTTATCAACTGTAAAGACGACGGCGCGGTCAGGCTCAATTGCCAAGGGCATGGTTGTAAAACCATATTCTGGATAATGGCTAATTATTTTGTCATGCAGGGTAGCAATGGATAATGGCGGTGTCTGCGCTGGCTCAACAACCGCCAAACGCTGATTAAATACTGCGTCTAGCTCATCGTGAAATGCTAATAGTGCGCCAGTAATACCCGCCATAATTAAAAAAGCAGCCATCACAAGTCCAGTATAACGGTGAATCCATAGGCAAATTTGGCGTGGATTAAATGATATCATTGATTATTATTCTTTATAAGTTTAGGAGTTAAGTATTAGGTTGGCGCTGAATGCTTTTACTTTTATAACGCATAAAACGGTTTAAAAAAGAGGTTTTGATATTAAAAAAAGCCAGCTCTCCTCTATAGAAAGCTGGCTTTTCTAACACTCATTTTTTACGCATGATCAGTATAAATTTAGAACTGATAGGTTAATGACGCTTTGATATTACGACCTTTTTCAAAGTCAGTGGCAACATCATCAATCGGATTTAGACGAGATGAATGGCTAGCATAGGCTTCATCAAAAATATTATAAACACCGACCGTCGCTTTTAGTCCTTCAACTTGTTTTGGTGAGTAGTTCATAAAGACATCATGGACGTTATAGCTTGGTTTTTTAATATCATTTGCGGCAGTATTTGGCATCACTGACGCGACATACGTACTGCGCCAGCCGATATCTGTGGTCTCTGTTGGGCTATAAGCCAGATTGACCATATACTTATCGCCTGATTCTGAGCTGCTTCCGGTCACTGAGGGAATGCTGTAGCCTGTGTTTTCACCTTTGCTACGTGCGCGCGAATAGCTTAACCCCATACTGAAATCATTCATTTTATAATCAGCAGCAAGCTCGACACCTTTGATTTTATAATCTTCATCTTTATTTACCGCGCCTTGACAAGTGCCAACTGGCTGTCCGTTTCCACAGTTTAAGCCCGGTCTTGTACCACCTGATCTCACAAATTCGATATAGTTTTCGATATCGGTTTCGAAGTATTTACCGCTTAGTTGCAGTACATCACCCGCTACCGTAAGGTCACGCAAGGTCTTGACGATACCTACTTCAGCATTAGACCCCTCTTCTGCTTTTAAGTCATTATTAACATAGGTGTTGTCACCGCCTGAATTAAAAATTGCTTGGCTTAAATCAGGACCATTAAATAACTGCGTGTAGCTGGCAAATACTTGCGTTAATGGTGCAATCTCATAGCTTGCGGCAAGTGCGCCGACGACATTATCATACGTTTTGCCACCAGCGATAAACTCAGGCGACTTATAACGGTCATAACGCACACCAGGTGTTAAAGTGAGCTTGCCATTTTTCCATTGGTCTTCTAGATACACAGAGGTATTTGTTGCTTCATCTGAGCCTTTTTTGATGAAATCGCGTTCCATCTCAGACTCTTTCTTGTAATGCTCAACACCTGATATCAGTTTGTGCGTACCGATGTTGGTATCGATAACACTGGTATTTTGTATTTTTGCACCGGTCGTTTTAACTTGAGCGTCAAAATCAAAACCTGGTTTTGTCAGATACTCAGAATCGCGCAAAATACGGGTTTTGGTCTGATACACATTGGTATCTATATCAATCAGTGGATTGCTAGGATTGAATTTATAATCAATACCATAAGTATCGCGCTTCACCTGTTGCGGAATTGGCGCATCATTACGGCTAGGAAAGTCTGGACGGAATGGGAAAATACCTTTCTTTTCAGTACGGCTAAAGCTTGCACCAATATGATGATCATTAGCAATATAAGCACCTGCTTTTAATAAGATATTTTCACTTTTACTGTCTTCAAATAACTCACGACCATTGCCGTCCTCACCAGAATTGGTATCACGCTTGCCATAATAAGCCAATAAATCAATATTATCGGTTGGCGCTGCAAACACCGTGGCTGAGGTTAGCAGCTCATCATTATTGCTGGCATAACCTGCGTGTAATTTCGCACCGATTTTTTGACCCGGTTTTAGCAAATCAGCCGCATCAACGGTTTTAAAAGCCACGGCACCGCCTAACGCATCATTGCCTAGTGTCACTGAGTTATTACCGACCGCAACATCCGCTTGCTTGAGCAAGTCAGGATCGAGGGTCAAATCACCCATATGATAAAAAAGTTTACCCTCTTGACGCGCACCGTCAATGGTTACTTTTAGATTGCTGTCTTCAAGACCACGAATACGAATACGTTGATTGACCGCTGAGGTACCGCCTACCGTGACTCCGGGTACGACATTTAAAAAGTCGCTCAAATGGCTGGCTTGCTGCGCTGGCGTATAATCCTCTATGTAAACAGAACCTTCTTGCGCTTTTTGTCGCGCAGAACTGTTAGCCGTTACCGTAATGGTCTGCAATGAGGTACTGGGCGTTACTTCTGCACTTGCTAACTGTGCGCACATCACTGCCGCTATCCCTACGGATAAAACCGTTAATTGACTAGAAAATTTCGCTCCACGCATAACCGACTCACTTTATTTGATTGTAAAAATCCAAGGATTCTGCATTCTATTATCTGTTGTATGCTGAAACTGAGGCGATATAGCACAGACGCTGCATGTGGCTCTGTTCTTGCCCAGCCCAGTTATTATCAATCCGTATTCTTAAGCGTACATAACTGTTAAATACAAACGGTATTGCGAATACAAATGATAATAGTTTGCATTAAAAAAAGAAGCATAATAACGAATTGAATATAATTTAGCAATATTGTTACGCAAGAAAATTGCATTTTGTATGAAATACAAATAAATAATCTGCGGATAAGCTATAACGCTCACTTTGAAGGCAACCATTCAGACTCATAAATAGACAGGTATGAATAATAGCGCAGCGCCACTTTATTCTACTTTTTAGCAAAATTTTCAAAAACCTTGTTATCTCACCTTTGTTTTCTTGCCAATTTCTTATACTCTTAATAATCATTTGACTAATTAGTCAGGTTTTAAGAAGCAATGCATGGTAAATTACAACATACTATTTTTATCCCTGTATTTTTATCACCATGCCCCCTGAAAATCATAATGAAACACTCATTTGGGTAATGAGATAAATTTTACGATATAGATAGTGCTGTATGGCGTTTGTTTTGAGTTATCCATTAAGACCAAATTGAACAGTGACTTAACAAGGAAGTTATGATGAGTGAAGAAACTCGAGGAAATCCAGATTTGCTGTACGGTTTGCATGACCGTCCTGCTCCTGCAAAAGCATTTCTAGGCGCAGTACAGCACGTACTTGCCGCTTTTGTTGGTATTATTACGCCCTCCTTAATCATTGGCGGTGCCTTAGGTTTGGGCGAGCATATCCCCTACCTTATCAGTATGTCGCTGATGGTATCAGGGGTTGCCACCTTTATTCAAACACGTAAAGTCGGTCCAGTAGGCTCAGGCTTAATGGCGCTACAAGGTACCAGCTTTGGCTTTTTAGCGGCGGTACTAGCGGCAGGTTTTGTGGTCAAAAATAGAGGCGGTAGTCCAGAGGAGATTCTCTCCGTTATCTTTGGGGTCTCTTTCCTTGGTGCCTTTGTTGAGATTTTCTTAAGTCAATTTATCACCAGACTTAAGTCATTAATGAGCCCTATCGTGACCGGTTGCGTTATCGTCACCATTGGTTTGTCATTAACCAAAGTAGGTCTGACCGACTTGGCAGGCGGAGTGGGCGCTGAAGATTTTGGTAGTATGCAAAATCTACTACTGGGCGGCGGGGTACTGGTTAGTGTGGTGCTGATTAGTATGGTGAGTCATAAAGTGATTCGCTCCAGCGCCATTTTTATTGGTCTGATGCTAGGCTTGATTGCCGCCACGTTTATGGGGCGTATTGATTTCTCATTAGTGGCAAACGCAACTGTATTTACCGTACCTGTTCCTTTTAAGTTCGGCTTTGGTTTTGATTGGCAAGCCTTTATTCCTATTGCCTTTATGTATATTATCACCAGTATCGAAACCTCAGGCGATTTAACCGCCACTTCAATGATTTCAGGCGAGCCGATTAAAGGACCTGTTTATGAGAAGCGTATTAAAGGCGGCGTATTGGGTGACGGTGTCAACTCGTTGATTGCAGCAGTATTTAATACTTTCCCAGTAACGACATTTAGCCAAAATAATGGCGTGATTCAAATGACCGGCATCGCTAGTCGTTATGTGGGATTCTATGTGGCAGCAATCTTATTTACCATGGGGATGTTTCCAATTCTTGGCGCTATCTTTACCCAATTGCCAAAACCTGTGGTTGGCGGTGTAACCTTGCTCATGTTTGCAACGGTAGCAACAGCTGGTATCCGCATTTTATCAACAGTCGACTTTACGCATCGTAATATCTTAATCATCGCTACCTCTTTAGGTTTGGCGATGGGTGTTGCTTTTGTCCCTGATGTATTCGCTCAGACTCCACAGTTTTTCCGCAATATTTTTGGCTCAGCGGTCACTGTATCAGGTATCATCGCTATTACGCTTGATATGATATTGCCCAAAAATTATGGCAGTGAATATGATACGACAGAACAGTCAGATGATGACGTGGATTTACTTAAAAAAGCATCATAATAATCTTTAACTTTGATACAGCGTAGTTCAGCGCTCAGAAAATGCTTGAAGAGAAGCTGGTCTGTTACGCTAAAAAATTTACCGCCTTCGTTATCTAGATGACAAGGCGGTAAATTTTTTAGCAGCTAGGCGCTTTATAAACGAGACATTATTTTTGCATATAACTATGATGGCAAATGGGCTTATTACCCTTAATCAATGCCACAACCGCGCAAGATAAATGGGACTAAAAATTCAGCCGCGCGCGACTCATCTTCGTGATCGTATGCTTTTTTACCCATTAATCCGATGATTTCCGTTTCAAATTCAGCATAACGCTGGGTAGTTGCCCAAATCAAAATTAATAATTGTAATGGGTCAGCGACCGAAATTTTGCCTTGCTGATGCCACTGCTTCATAACTTGTACTTTATCGAGCGCCCAGTCATGCATGATGGTCGACATAAAATCATGCAAATGCGGCGCACCACTGATGACTTCAACAGCAAACAGTTTATGGCGATTGGGATGAGCAAAGGCTTGATGCAGCTTGGTACGAACGAACTTTTCAATGACAGTTTTGGGGTCGCTATCGACCGTCATGGTCACCAAGCCCTCGTTCCACTCTTGAATAATCGAGCGTAGCACCACTTTATATAGATTTTTCTTATTTTTAAAATAGTAATGTATGTTGGCTTTTGGCAAACCAGCACGATCAGCGATACCTTGCATGGTCGCACCTTGGTAGCTTTTGAGGACAAACTCCTCTTCAGCTGCCGTCAAAATCAGCGCCTGATTACGTGCCCGAATATCTTGCTGACTGCGATGAGAAGGCGCGTCCGATGCACCTGTATTATTTTTCTGATTATGTTGAGTCATAATGGTCATAACTTAGGCCATACGGCAATTTTGATAAAAAAAACGCTATCTTCCGGTTATCATTAAGGATAAATGCCACATTTTAGGGAAGATAACACCACAAAGAGAAATATTTTTCATAAAATAGTTGACCATTTGGTCAGGTTTTAGCACAATAGACAATATAAACCAATTACGTTTTAATTAGTATCATTTTAATAGCCGATTCCTATCGTTTATTACAAATTTAACTTACTTATGTCTAATTTTTTAAAAAAAGATATAAGTATAGCGTAATATTGGTTTGCCCTATTGAGCGATGTCACTCAAGTTGTATAAAGGGATTGTTATATCATCGTTGCCTGTTAGACTATCGGGCTTCACTATTACAAGAAAAGGATGTCATCATGAGTTTCACCCTGTCAGAATTTAACAACCTTTCTCAAGAAGATGCCACAGCAAAACTGTTAACCTGCTGCACTAGCAGCAACTGGGCACAGAAACTTGCCAGTGCTCGTCCTTTTGCTGATATTGATGCCATGCTTGCTGCCAGCGATACTGTTTGGAACGACGTACAAGCCAGCGAAGCCAATTTAATTGAAGCCTTTGACGGTCATCCACAAATCGGTAACGTTGACTCGCTAAAAGAAAAATATCGCAATACGCAAGACAGCGCAGCACATGAGCAATCAGGCGCTGCTGAAGCTGAAGACCAAGTGCTTGAAGCACTGGCTCAAGGCAATCAAGACTATCTTGATAAATTTGGTTTTATCTTTATCGTTTTTGCAACGGGTAAAAGCGCTCAGCAAATGCTTGATCTATTATTGGCGCGTCTACCAAATGACCGTACCACTGAGCTTGCAAATGCATCCGCTGAGCAAAATAAAATCACGCGCTTACGTATTCAAAAGCTATTCGGTCTTGCTTAAGCTATTTGGTCTCTCTTAAATAGTTATTAGAAATTAAGTCCTATCTATATGTTTTAGTTAAATAATTTATCTAAAACATATATAAAAACTATTTAGTAATTTGTATCACCCTAACGGAATTTCACTTATAATAAGGAAGCATTATGTCAGCCACCCTTTCATCACATATCCTAGACACTCATTTAGGCAAACCTGCTGCTGATATCGCAGTTACTTTACATCGCGTTTCAGACACTGGCGAAGCTACTCTACTTGCTAATGGCACTACCAATAACGATGGTCGTGTAACGCCAGATGGCTGGAAGTTTGATGCTGCTGTTGATAGCGCTGAGTGCAACTTAAACAATGGTCGTTATACTTTGACCTTTGATACTCAATCCTATTTTGACGCGCAAAAACTAACCGCGTTTTATCCACAAGTTGTGATCGACTTTGTGGTAAGCGATGCGACTCATTACCATGTACCGTTATTACTTAGCGCACACGGCTATGGCACTTATCGCGGTTCGTAAGTCACTTTTAAGTCATGCCGCCTATCTGGTGCATTTACTGGATAGGCACTTTGAATAAAAGTATTTAATACCCGTATTATCTTTAAATCTGTAAATACATCACAAATCGCTAACTCTAGTAGTTTGATTCATTGTCTTAATCGACTGATATTTTAATCAATTGATATGAGCATTGAATTGCTTAACGATATAAAGTCGTTTGATTCTCGCCACGCCTACGGATGGTATTGATAGAGTCGAACATCGGATATCAAAGCCGGCACTGCCTTTACTTGTCTCATCATCTTGGTATCACTAGTTTGTTATACCAAGATGATGCGCCGCCGCCGTTACCACTTACTAAGACAGAGCAATATAAAAGGACACTTGCTACATGGGCGCATATTATCTCGATTGGTTAAACCTCTTCTTCCGCTGGTTCCACGTCATCGCTGGTGTCGCATGGATTGGCGCATCATTTTACTTCGTATGGCTCGACATGAGCTTGCAGAAGCCGCCGGAATGGAAAGCTAAAAAAGGCATTTCAGGTGACTTATGGGCTGTTCACGGTGGTGGTTTCTATGAAATTGCCAAATATAAACTTGAACCTGAAGAAATGCCAAAAACACTGCATTGGTTCAAATGGGAAGCTTATACCACGTGGTTAACTGGTATGGCGATGCTAGCTATCGTCTATTATGCCAATGCGACTGCTTATTTAGTAGATCCAACCAAAGTTGCTTTTAGTAATATGGAAGCAATTGCTGTCAGTTTAGCCTTCTTGTTCGGCAGCTACCTTATTTATGAACTGATTGTTCGTAGCCATATCGGCAAAAACAAACTGGTTTTTAGTATCACTATCTTTGTATTAATGGTTATTGCCACTTGGGGTTCTTATCAGCTGTTTAGTGACCGTGCCTCATTTATCCATGTTGGTGCCATCTTAGGTACAATCATGGCAGGTAACGTATTCTTCGGTATTATGCCAGCTCAGCGTGCGTTGGTAGATTGTGTTCGTAAAGGCGAAAAACCAGGTCCAGATGTAGCCGCTTTAGCATTAATGGCTAGAAACCGTTCGGTAATGAACAACTACTTTACCCTACCGTTAATTTTTATCATGATTAGTAATCACTATCCAATGATGTATTCACATGCACACGGTTGGTTGGTATTGGTATTCGTAGGTATTATTACAGCAACTGCTCGTCATTTCTTCAATGAAAAACATTTGGGTCGCAATAAACCAGGATATTTAATCGTTCCTGCCATTGCTACTCTTGCATTAATCTTCTGGATGCGCCCTGCTCCTATTGAAGCAGCTCCTGTTGCTCCAGTTACTAGCGAAACAACCACTGATACAGCAGCAGGCGCTGTTCCTGTTACTGCCTCAGGTGATGATGCGGTTATGGCAATTGTTCAAGAACGTTGCTCTACTTGTCATGCTGCACAGCCAACACAAGCAGGTTTCAATGCGCCACCACTGGGTGTTATCTTAGCGACGCCAGCAGACTTAAAAACGCATAAAGCTAAAATCGTAACATCGTTACAAACCAGCTACATGCCACTTGGTAACATTACTAAAATGACTGACGAAGAGCGTGCGCAAGTTCTAGCATATACGTCAGCTTTATAGTCAAATCGGTTCTATAGCATTAAAATCATCGTATAGAGTTTGCTAGCTGGTTCATTATCGGCTAGCAATATCCGCTATATTCACTCTATTTATCTCGCTGTTATCAAATCCCTAATATTTAATTAAAAATTAATACTATCAACAATTTAGCTTATATAAAAACTATTACCTCTGAGCTAACGATACTCTATATATTATAATTCTTTATCTATATTAAATAAAAAATTGTCTTGACCAAATCATGATATAGACATAAAGTAAAAGCAGGCTTAATTGTGGCTGTCATCTGATAAAAGGAAATACAGATGTCTAATAAGCGGCAACAAGATCCAGCTATATACGACCACAGTCAACTCGACTCTACTATCAAACACTCAAGACTATATAACGAAGATTTGGCACCATTACCGCCAAATGAACGTACTTGGGGCTGGTTTTCTATATTTAACGTCTGGTCAAATGACATCCAAAGCTTATTCGGCTATACACTCGCTGCCTCATTATTTTTAAGTTATGGCTTAAGTGGTTGGTGGGTCATGGCAGCCATTATATGTGCTGGCTTTATTGTGATGCTCATGGTCAACCTAACGGGTAAACCAAGTGTCAAATATGGCATACCTTTTCCAGTTCTAATTCGCGCAAGCCTTGGCGTTAATGGTGCAAACTTACCAGCGGTACTACGAGCAATTATTGGCATTTTTTGGTATGGCGTGCAGACTTATTTTGCCTCAACAGCCGTTGCCATTTTATTAACCCTAATTATTGGTGGTTCTGATGCCACGTTACTAGGGTTAAACAGTACCGCTTGGATTGCCTTTATTATTGTTTGGCTGTTTCAAATCATGCTGTTTTGGGCAGGTATTGAACCTATTAAGCATTTCTTAAACTGGGCAGGACCTTTGGTTTATGTGGTGATGGTTGTACTGATGGGCATGATATGGTATCAGTCAGGCTCCCAATTATTGCCAGCTATCAGCTCTATTTTTACCAATAATAGTGATTACGATGGTAATCAGTTCCAAGCATTTACAGCAATTGTTGGAACAATGGTCGCTTATTTTGCAGCAGTAGTGATTAACTTTGGTGACTTTTCACGCTTTTTACGTAGTGAACGTGATATGAAGTTGGGTAATTTAATTGGCTTACCCGTTAATATGTTCTTCTTCTCATTCATTGCGCTTGTCATCACCGCAGGTACACTCGTTATATTTGGAGAAGCGTTAACCAACCCTTCTGATATCGTAGAACGCGTTGATGCACTGCCTTTAACGATTATCGCTGCACTTACCTTCTTTGCAGCAACCGTTGGTATCAATATGGTGGCAAACTTTATACCACCTGCTTATGACTTAGCCAATCTATTTCCTAAGCATATTAGCTTTCGTAAAGGTGGCTTAATCACTGCGATTATTGCATTTTTTGTTGGCGGTCTTTGGTTATCCTTTATTAGTAAAATAGGTATTGTTGGCTTTGTAAATGCTATTGGAGCGGTTATTGCGCCTTTCTTTGGTATTTTGGTAGTCGATTACTACCTTATTAAACGCCAGCATATCGATATGAACGATTTGTTTTCTGATAAACCTACTGGTGCCTACTACTATTATAAAGGGTGGAATATTCGAGGTTTGATTGCCTTTGCAGTAGGTGCTATATTCTCTATTGCAACTATATTGGTGCCTGTACTTACTAAGCTTGAAGGTTATGGCTTTCTAATGGGTGCGGCAATTGGGGGTATTGTTTATTGGCTCCTCATGCGCCCTTATGCAGTGTCAGCAGATGCCATAGTAAAACGATAAAATAAATGTAAAACGATAGAATAAATAATATTCACTAAAATAGGTCAGCACTATAATTTCGGTGCTGACTACCATGCCTATATCAGTTACCGCTTTTAGTTTACAACTTTTTAATTTATAACATTGCTGCTAAACCATCATATGATATTCATATGATTATTAAGTCTTGAGTAAATATATTGCTCTATTTTCACTAAGGATAAAACACAATGACGCAGAAGATTACCAGTGACTTTGATCAGGACGCCTACCCTCGCGACCTAAAAGGCTATGGCGACAACCCACCGAAAGCAAACTGGCCGGGCGGCGCAAAAATTGCGGTGCAGTTCGTGCTAAATATTGAAGAAGGCGCAGAAAACAGCGTTATCCACGGTGATGGTCAATCTGAGCGCTTTTTATCTGATGTATTGGGCACACCAGAATTTCTCAATCGTCACCAGTCTATTGAGTCCGCTTTTGAATACGGCAGTCGTGTAGGCGTTTGGCGCGTGCTTGACGTGTTTAAAGAATACGGCTTGCCAATTACTACTTTCACCTGTGCCACCGCTGCTGAAAAAACACCGCATATTATCGAGCGTGTGTTAGAAGATGGTCATGAAGTTGCCAGCCATAGTTTGCGCTGGATTACCTATCAAAACATGTACCGTGAAACAGAACGTGAGCATGTTCGCCGCGCTACTGAAATTTTTGAGCAAATGCTAGGCAAGCAGCCTTTAGGTTGGTACACTGGTCGCGATAGCCCTAACACGCGTGAATTGGTCGCTGAGCAAGGTGGTTATCTTTATGACTCAGACTCTTATGCTGATGAACTTCCGTACTGGCTTGATGTCAAAGTAGAAGACGGCAGTAGTATAATCCGTAAGCCACACTTAGTTATTCCTTATACCCTTGAAACTAACGATATGCGTTTTTCTTCAAGCCCAGGATTTACCAATGCTGAACCTTTTTATCAATATCTAAAAGACAGCTTCGATACCTTATATGAAGAAGGCGCAGAAACGCCAAAAATGCTAACAATCGGTTTACATTGCCGTATTATCGGTCGTGCTGGTCGTATCACCGCATTAAAACAATTCCTAAAGTACATCACCAGTAAGCCTGACGTTTGGGTTTGCCGCCGCGATGAAATCGCTAAGCACTGGTATGAAAATCATCCAGCCACTGCCGATAACACTGCAAACTGGATGTAACCATAAGACGTATCATCATATCAATAAGTACATACGTAATAACAATCACGTAGACCAACTGACGATACGTTCAAGAAAGTTTATTTCTCAGTAATTCAATTGTTCAAAAACTATATCTTGTATTCGATATTTACTTAACTCAAGTAAGTAAATATCGGCAATACTGGACCTAATCGTTTAATAGTATGAACAACAAATTACGGATAAACTGCCTAACTTTCTTCCCGACTGTAACCATCGTGAAGCGCTAGAAAAAGCTCATAAATAAAAATGCGATATCTTTATTGATCACTGATGGACTGTAACTTAATAAGTGACTAAATTACTAAGTTATTAGGTCAACTCAATAAATAATATTGCTAACTAATATATAGGTGAATTAATGAAAACCACAATAATTGCTCAACCTTTAACCAAAGCTGCTTTTGCTCCTTATGGCTCAGTGATTGAGCCTTATGATGATCAAGAAAAATGTCCTGAAAACAGCTGGGATATCAATCGTGGCTTTGCCTGTCGCCATGACTCTATATCAAAAGTTCAAAATGACGGCGGTGAAGTTGGCTTCAGCATATTCCGTACCAAAAGACGTGACTGCCCTATTACGTTATCGGTTATGGAATACCATCCGTTTGGTAGCCAAGCCTTCTTTTCTATGAATAGCACAGACTATATAGTCGTGGTAGCAAAAGCTGGCGAGCCACCAATATCAGCAGATGATTTAAAAGTTTTTTATGCCCGTTCGTATCAAGGTGTACAGTATGATGCCAATGTTTGGCATCATCCGCTACTGGCGCTAAAAGCGGATTGTGATTTCTTAGTGGTCGATCGTATCAATGGTGAGGGTAACAACTGCCATGAATTTGAGATTGATGATTGGGAAGTTTGCGTTGATGTCTCTACTGAAGAAGCTAAGTCAAATAGAGCAAAGGCTAATGCTGTTTAGTAGTTATTAGTGATTGTTAAAGCCAGCTAATGTAAATTAGCTGGCTTTTTTATGCCTGATAATCGATAAACTTTTAATAATAAATATCTTGTCTTTCATGTACTATCGTACTAGTATACTGAAACAAGAAACTTGCTACTCTTTATTATTTTATTTGTTAACAGGCTTTTTATGAATGACAACGCTTATCAAATTCTGTTAACCCATTTAGCAAACTGCGATAATAACCATGACATTGAACTGGCTTTAAACGCGTTACTCACTACCAAAGAGCAGCATGATATTGCCAATCGTATTCGTATTTTTGATTTATTAGCGCAAGGCGTGACCCATCGGGAAATATCTGAACAATTAGGTGTTGGTATTGCCACAGTTTCTCGCGGTGCAAAAGCAATGCAAGCACATGATGTGAGCGCTCTTTTAGCAACGCATCAAAAAATTAATCCCTAAATAATAAATAGCTTAATTCTATAATTTTTATTTTTTCTGATACATATTTGTCTTATTTTGGAACCTATCATGACTGCTCCTATACCGTCTCAGCTTAAGCCTGCACCTATCGAAATACCTAGTAAACCGCAACGTATTAAACTGACAGAAGATATTGATTTTTTCACCCTATTTAAACGTATTGAGGCAGCATTTGATACCTGTTATTTGCTCGAATCATTGGGTGATGAAAGCCATATTTCACGCCATCATGCGATTGGCTTTGATCCAATACTGACCATTAGCGCACTCGACAGTAAGACGCTTGCCATTACAGATAATAAAACTGCTACAGCCCGCTGTTATGAAACGGATAATCCTTACCAGCTACTACGAGAAATCACGCCACAGCATGTCATTGCGCGTGACCAAACGGGTGGCTTGGTTGGTTATTTGGGTTATGACAGTGTCAATTTTTTTGAGCCCAGCGTAAATGCGAAGCCTAGCGCTGACTTTGAACCATTTAAATTTGGCGTCTATTTAGATGGATTAACGCTGGATAAAATGACCGGCGAAATCTTCTATTTTTATTATGAGACAGACAAGCAAAGCAATCGCATTGAGCACATTAAAGCTTTACTTAATGCACCAATTCCGACCTATGAGCCGCCTACGGTGACATTTTTAGGCGATAGCATGAGTCAAGCCGCACATGCAGATGCAGTCATTCAGGTAAAGGAACATATTACCGCCGGGCGTATTTTTCAATGTGAGGTTGGCTTTAAGTCGCGCTATCAAATTAGCGGCGCGCACATGCCCATTTATGAAAAACTGCGTATGGTCAATCCTTCACCGCACATGTATTTTATGAAGTTTGGGCAACAGCGCATTATTGGTGCCTCTCCTGAGCTGTTATTTCGCTTGCGCCAAGGTGAGATGGAAACTTATCCGCTTGCCGGTACTGCTAGACGCGGCGCTGATGAGGTGGAAGATCGTCAATTGGCACGTGCGTTATTAAATGATGCTAAAGAAATCGCTGAGCATAATATGTTGGTAGATTTGCATCGTAATGATATTGGTCGCGTGGCAAGATTTGGTACCGTTAAAGTACGCAGCTTAATGGATATCAAACGCTACTCGCATGTCCAACATATCTCCTCTGAAATTGTCGGTATCTTGCATCCGAATGAAGATATGTTTAGCGCCCTTGCCAGTAACTTTCCTGCCGGAACCTTGTCTGGCGCACCAAAAATTGAGGCAATCAAGGTTATTAATGAGTTGGAACCTGATGGTCGCGGTGCCTATGGCGGAGCGCTGGGCTCGTTTAACTTTAACGGCGACTGCATTTTTGCCATTCCGATTCGCAGTTTATTTATCAATGGCGACTCTGCCTATGCGCAAACTTGCGGCGGTAATGTCTACGATTCTAATCCAGCCGATGAATATTTAGAAATTCAGCGCAAACTATCGGCAATGAGAGTCGTATTGGATAGCTTTACTCAGCCTTAAAATCGTGGCGATTATGAATAGGTATGGTGCTTATAAACAGTATTTTTAAAAATTGGATTGCTGATGAATGTTTTAATTATTGATAACTACGACTCATTTACCTTTAATCTCTATCAGTATGTAGGCGAGATATTGCAGACGATAGATGATAAAGGAGCAGGCAGCGTCATCGTAAAGCGTAATAATGAGATAACGCTTGATGAGGTACGAGCGATGAATCCTGATCGCATCATCATCTCACCAGGTCCGGGTGCGCCTGATGATCCAGCCTATTTTGGGATTTGCGCAGAGGTGATTGCCGTACTGGGTAAAACGATACCCTTATTGGGCGTTTGCTTAGGGATGCAAGGTATTGCGCAGGTGTTTGGTGGACAAGTGGTTCGCGCCAGTATTCCGATGCATGGCAAAGTTTCAGCGATACGTCATGATGGCAAAGGTGTGTATCATGGTCTGCCACAAGCGCTTGAAGTTATGCGTTACCACTCATTGATGGTCGCAAAAGATAAGCTACCTACATGCTTAACCGTTACTTCCGTCGTTGCCAATGCCGATCATCGCCATTTAAGTTTGACAGATGCGGCGCAAGCAGGTGATGAGATTATGGGCTTGCGTCATAGTGATTATCCGATTCAAGGGGTACAGTTTCATCCGGAGTCATTTGCAACCGAAGGGGCTAAGCGATTACTGACTAACTTTTTATTACAAGTGTCATAAAGCAGTTCTAAAAATAATAAAAAACATATAAAAAAGGCTGACTTGATAGCAAGCCAGCCTTTTTTCTTCTGTGTATTAACTTTATTAACTTTCAATCCGCTGTAAAAATGCCTGCGTCCGTGGATGCGTCGACAGCTCAAACATCTGCTCAGCGCTGCCCTCTTCAACCACATGCCCATCTTCAATCAACACCACATGATCGGCAACGTCACGAGCAAAGTTAATCTCGTGGGTGACCACCACCATCGTCCAACCTTCTGATGCCAGCTGCTTCATCGTTGCTAGCACATCTTGTACCAACTCTGGATCAAGTGCAGAGGTCGGCTCATCAAATAATAATAGCGATGGCTCAATGGCAAGCGCGCGCGCAATACCAATACGCTGCTGCTGACCGCCCGATAACTGAAACGGATATAAATCCGCTTTATCAGATAATCCTACTTTTTCCAGCAGGGCTAGCGCATTTGCACGGCTGTCAGCTTTTGATTTTCCTTGCACTACAGTTGGACCTAAAGTTAAATTTTCAAGCGCTGTTTTATGCGGAAATAAATTATAAGATTGAAACACCATACCTGACTTACGTTGTAATGCCAGTAAGGTTTTCTTATTCGGTTTATTGGCAAAATCCACGGTCAAACTGCCATCATCAAAAACAATCTGCCCTTGATCTGGAATCTCAAGCGCATTAATACAACGTAAAAAGGTCGTTTTTCCTGAGCCGGATGGTCCCAATATCACCACCACATTGCCTTTACGAATGGTCAAATCGATGCCTTTAAGCACTTGATTGCCACCAAAAGCTTTATGAATATTAGTGATGTGAATCATAGACTTTCCTGTTATGCGGGTATTATTAATGATATGCTGCCAGTTACTAATCAATTATTCATCAGTTATTTATCAATTATTTGGCAATATAACGGTCTAAACGCGTCTCAAGCTTGCCTTGAATAAAGGTTAAAAATAGACAAATACCCCAATAAATAATCGCCGCTTCAGTATAGACCAACATGAATTCATAATTACGCGCTGTAATAATCTGCGCCTGTTTAAACAGCTCAGTGACTAGAACCAAAGACGCTAAAGAGGTGTCTTTAACCAAGCTAATGAACGTATTGGACAAAGGCGGCACCGATACGCGTAACGCTTGTGGCAAAATAACATGGTGAAATGTTTGCAAATAAGTAAGACCCACCGTTGCGCCGGCTTCCCACTGCCCTTTTGGAATTGATAAAATCGAGGCGCGTACCGTCTCTGACGCATAAGCACCAATATTAAGCGAAAATGCAATAATAGCAGACGGGAACGGATCTAACTTGACACCAATACTCGGAAAACCATAAAAAATAATAAATAGCTGCACCAGCATCGGTGTACCACGAATGGCAGATACGTAAATACGCGCAAGACGATAGACGATTTTATGCCATAAGCTTGCGCGTGGCACAATACGTATCAGCGCCACGCTCAGCGCTATCGTCATACCTATCGCAAAAGATATCAATGCCAGCGGTATCGAATAATAGATACCGCCTTTTAGCATCGGCCAAAACGAGGTGATAACGATATGCGCCCGCTCGGGCGTCATAAACGGTAATAAGGCTAATAGATCAGCAAATACTGACATTATAGATACAAGCATTAGTTTTGTTTGCTTATGTTAGCACCAAAGAACTCTTGGCTAAGTTTGGTCAACGTACCATCGGCTTGTAATGCTGCCATCGCTTCATCTATCTTTGCCACGACTGCGTCATCACCTTTACGCAATATCAAGCCCGAACCGCGTAGCTCACTGGCTGGCGCAACCAGTTTAATCTCAAGCCCGCTATTCGGAAATTTCTTCAGATAATCCAATACTGCTAAATTATCATTCATGGTAAAGTCAGCACGGTCTTGCTTCACCAATTGCACTGCTTGCGCCATGCCATCAACAGGCACGATTTCTGCTTGATACCGCTCTGCCAACTCACCATAGTTACTACTCAGTGATTGGGCAGTGCGCAAACCTTTCAGCGCATCCCACGAGCTATAACGACTGTCCTCAGTCGGCGCTAACACCACCGCACCTGACCAGCTATAAGCGGTCGCCTTATCATACTTTGCCATACGCTCAGGCGTGGTTAGGCTCACCTGATTTGCAACCATATCAAAGCGTTTAGAATCCAAACCTGCCAGCATCGCATCCCACTGAGTTTCTTTAAATTCTACCTTTACGCCCATTTTATCGGCAACGGCACGTGTTACTTCAACATCATAGCCGGTGAGCTTGCCGCTCTCATCATGATAAGTGAACGGAGGATACGTGCCCTCAGTACCTACATTTATGGTACCGCCACTATTGATACGCTGCAGCAGCTCAGAGCCACCATCTGCCGCTTTAGCCGTCTTATCAGCATCATTTGTATTCGATTGGCTACAAGCAGCTAGCAATATCGTACTGGCAGCAAGCGTTAATAAAGCGCGACGTTTCATAAGGTATCCTTAAATATATGAAAAAAAGAAGTAAGATACAGATCAGCTTAGTAATCCAGTGTAAACCATACCATATAAGCGTTTGTTTTCTTTAAATGATGATTGTTATTATTGTTTGAGCATTGCGTTGTACATTAACCTTGGGTTGCTCGATTTGAGGTTACAGAAGATATTTTTCAATGCTTAACTTGCATTGCTAGCCAGTTAATTTCGAAGCTAATTAAAAACGTAAACGTCCAAGATTAATGTAAGACTGCTACGATAATGTAGCATAGTAACGCAATTGGCATTTAAAATTGGTACAAAAACAGTGAGCAAGTTATGAATAATAGCATTTACTGACTTTATATCAAAAAAACAGTACTTACAAAATAGCTTTAAAAAACAGTGCGCAAACAAAAAGAACCAATGATGAATGTCACGATTGGGGCTTGAAGCATTATCAAATTATGCTATTTCAGCTATCCTACTTTTTTAAATGAAAAAAATACCGCGCTTATCATTAATGGATCAATGAATAAACGCGGTATCACTTAGCAATCAGCTTTTAATAGCAACTTACACTGCTTAGTTTAAGATACCATAAGCAACTAAGGCATCGGCAACTCGTTTAAAGCCAACGATATTAGCGCCTGCCATATAGTCGATATAACCATTTTCGGTCTGACCATATTTCTCTGACGCTTCAGCAGCGCTATCATGGATGTTTTTCATGATTCCTTTTAAGCGATTATCAACTTCTTCAAAGCTTTGATATTGACGTACAGAATTCTGTGACATCTCAAGCGCAGAGACGGCAACGCCGCCTGCATTCGCCGCTTTACCCGGCGCATAATGCACATGATGTAGACGAATATGGTCAATAGCTTCGGCTGTCAATGGCATGTTCGCGCCTTCAACGATATATTTTACGCCGTTATCTACCAATAACTTGGCAGCGTCTTCATCCACTTCATTCTGTGTCGCTGATGGAATAGCGATATCTGCTTTTATATTCCAAGGTTTTTGACCAGCAAGCCATTCGCCACCGAACACAGCAACATAGTCAGCAAGCGGTTTGCTTTGCTCTTTTTGAGTTTTGAGCCAATCAATTTTTTCTTGATTGAGACCTTGCTCATCGTATAAGGTACCTTGTGAGTCAGATACGGTTAAGACGATACCACCCAGCATATGTACTTTTTCAGCGGCATGTAATGATACGTTACCTGCGCCTGATACCAATACTTTTTTGCCTTTAATGTCTTCGTTTTGCGCAGCTAGCATATTTTCTAAGAAGTATACGGCACCATAACCGGTGGCTTCTGTACGCATCAAGCTACCACCGAAACCAACGCCTTTACCCGTAATCACACCAGTCGACTCACGCGTTAGGTTTTTATACATCGCATACATGTAGCTCACTTCACGACCACCAACACCGATATCACCAGCGGGTACGTCGATGTCTTTATTTACATAGTGATGCAGCTCACGCATAAAGGCGTAGCAAAAACGACGAATCTCAGAGTCTGACTTACCTTTAGGGTCAAAGTCAGAACCACCTTTACCACCACCAATCGGTAGACCAGTCAAAGCGTTTTTAAAGATTTGCTCAAAACCTAAGAACTTCAGTACTGATTCCGTCACAGTTGGATGAAATCTTAAACCACCTTTATAAGGACCTAAGGCATTATTAAACTGGACACGCCAACCACGGTTGATTTGAATCTCACCTTTATCGTTTTCCCAGTTAATACGGAAACAAACCGTGCGATCAGGCTCTGCCAAACGTTCAAATATTTTTAGGGTTTCATATTCAGGATGGGCGTCATACAACGGCTTAATGGTGATGGCAACTTCTTTAACAGCTTGAATGAATTCGGGTTGATGCGCATATTGGGCTTCAATTTTTTTGATGGCGTCACTGATACTCATATATCTTCCTTAACTATGGAACGAGGTGGGTGTACTGAATAACATCCGGGTCATATCGCAAGACAATATACTACAATATGACAAATACCGGTGCAGTATTAAACAGCCAAATGTTGGTCTGATACAGAATCTGTGACGAGTGACTTGAATGTAAGCCAAACGATTAACCCCTAGACGGGCACACGATACGAGCGTCCATAGTTATGAATAGGTCACTATAGACCACCACCTAGGCTACAATTTATAGATAGATGAGAACATGACAAAATAGTGAGTCATGATATGACTGGTATGTGAAAGGTGTCTTATGAATGGGACTTGACTCTGCCTATTTAATTTACAGTTCTGACCGAAAAAGTCAATAGTTTTAAAAAAAATAGTGTGAACTAGACATCTAAGCGGCGTCGTTAACCAAGGATTTTGATTGTGATTAACAAAATTTTATCCTATGCCGAAGAGGATTATACCACAGAGTCAATAACTCCCATTTTTAGTTTAATTGGTTTATTCAACATAATTTTATTAAATTTTCTGATAATATCATATCAATATACGCAACAAGGTTTTATACTAGACCTTTTGAGCAGACCCGATTTTTAAGAATTATCAATAGATAGTTTGTATCCATTTAACAATCAGCGATAGAGAAATATATGCGTACAGAGTCATTCCAACAAATCTTAGAAGACTTAAACAACTCCTCCGTAGATGTTGAAGCGTCAGCTCTTATCTCAACCGATGGTTTGATGATAGCGTCTGCCCTACCGATGGGGGTTGATGAAGACAGAGTCGGTGCCATGTCAGCCGCCCTATTGTCTCTTGGTGACCGCGCAGGTCGCGAGTTGGCGCGTGGAAGTATTGATCGCATTATGATTCAAGGCGAAACGGGTTCGGTTATTATGACGTCATCAGGCGATGAGGCAGTACTGACCATCATGACTAAGCCCAATGCTAAGCTGGGACTGGTTTTTTTAGATATTAAACGTGCTTCAGAAGCACTGGCTAAACTTATTTAAGTATTTCTATAAGCGCTGCTACATTAATAATGCTTAGAAATAATATATAGCTCTATAAGATTGCTTTTAACTGATGGGATATCGCATTGGTTATTATATCCATCAATTCATTATAATTATTACAATCAATAAAGGAGATTATCATGGGTTCTCCACTTTCTGATGCTCAAAAGCCTGATATGCCTGCTGAGCAAATCACGTTAACGTATCACGATGGAACCTCGCGCGCTGTTTATGATTCAGGCATTGAGCGCCCTTATCCTGACGGTAAACTTATCGTGTCACGGACAGATTTAGACGGTACTCTCACGCATGTGAACGACGCGTTTGTAGAAATTAGTGGCTATGAAATTGATGAGCTGATTGGTAAACCGCACTACATTTTGCGCCATCCTGATATGCCAAGCGGTGCTTATAAGGACTTATGGCAGACGGCTAAATCCGGACAAAAGTGGCATGGTTATGTCAAAAACTTGTGTAAAGACGGTAGCCATTACTGGGTCTATGCGACGGTTGTGCCCAATGTGCGCCACGGCGAAACTGTAGGTTTCACTTCAGTACGCCGCAAGCCATCACGCAGCAAAATCGATGCTGCCATTGCCCAATATGCCGCAATGAAACAGAATGAGGAAGGGTAAATTATGACAACACACAATATGTTAATTGCCCCTGATTTTTCGCCTGAGCGCTTTGCAGGCTGGCATATGCTTAACCTTTTAATTCAAAAGCGTGCCAATCTGAATATGCACTTAAATATGCCCGCGTCTTATACTGAGCAAGAAGCACTGGTGGCTCAAGGCGATATTCAAATCATTTATGCCAATCCTTTTGATGCTGCTTTTTTGATTCGTGAGCAAGGCTATCGGGCACTGGCGCGCCCTATCGGTAAATCCGATGAGATGGTCATTACCGCCGCCTCTAGTAGTGCTATTAATAGCTTAGAGGATATTCCTAATGGCGCAACGGTGGCAATGGCCAACAATCGCGATGTCAAGCTGATTGGGTTGCGCTTGTTAGAAGCGGTTGATTTGGCAGAAGATGATTTGCACTGGACAGTGACAGAGACGTATCAAGCGGCAGCGCGACAAGTCATGAAAGGCGAAGCACAAGTCGCTTTTTTCTTATCGGAGATTTTCCATAGCTTCTCTCGATTGACCAAATCTCAGCTGACGGTGTTGATTGAAAGTGATATTGCCGATATCAGCCATGTATTACTGGTCAAAGAAGATTTTACAGATACCGATATCTTGATGGATGCTATTTTAAATCTGCATGAGGATACGGACGGTCAAGAAGCCCTAGCTGAGCTTGGAATGCCGAAAGGCTTTGAGGCGATGAGTGAGGAAGATGCTGAATTTATGCTCGATTTGATGGAAACGTTGCTTGATTAGTAGATGACGGATAACGGTAAAAATAAGCCGCCTTTAGGTATCCATTAAAATGTATCAATCGGTGAAGATAATGGCTTAATCGTAGCTAGATAGCTATTAATTAAGCCGTTAATTAAACAGTAAAGGATAGCGTTATGGTCGATATATCTGCCACCGATGAAAATGAGCTTGCCGCCCGCAAAGCTTTCCGCTATTTTTCCCGCAAAGTATTTGTGGTACCAAACAATCGCTATTACCACGAGCAGCGCATTAATGCCGCTTTATTATTGACTGAAAAAGAACCGCTACAGGGGGCAGTAGCAGACTTTTTTTATGGCTGCTGGTACGATATTTCTTATGATATCGCCGATATCTTCACAAAGATTCAAGGACGTTTGCACCCTCAAACTGAGCAAGCCTTTCACAATTGTATTAATAAGCTTGATTATATTAAGCATAGCAGTATTTTTGCGACCCGCTGGAGCGTCCTTGTAACCCCATCACTCAATGTGGATACGCATAGTTTACGTATCAGTAGTGATGATGCTAAGGAAGTCGCCAAAAATATTACCAATGAGCTGATGGATGCGCGTGATAGCCACAACTGGCAAATTATTGAGCAACTTGAAAATGAGTTTTTTGCCCATTGTTTGGCGTGTAATGACCGCCTTGCCTTCTCTATTGTTTGGTTTCGTTTAGGAAAAAGGGACTGGTTATTCGATGAGCGTTGGAATGACTGCCAGCAGCGCTTAGAACAAACGGCGGTTAACGCTGATGAACTTACTACGCCTGAAGCCCAATAATATTAAGATGGCTTGCTAATACTGGTCACCACTCTCGTTCTTTTTTAGATTTTAACAAGGTCGCTTCTATGTCCGTTTTTGATCATGCTGATAAAACCTATATTACTCTCACCCCTGCTGGCGTATTTGAGGCGTTTTCACAGCAGGCGCCGACGGCGATGCAACTGGCATTACAAGCTTTGCTATCCCATAAAGAGACCATGCTGGTGGCGACATGGTTAGAAGAATATCCTGAGCTGTGGCTCGATGGTTTTGTCGAGCAAGGCTTTATTGAGAAATTATCGACTTTTTTACCGGCACCGAACTTACCGCTTGATCAGTTTTTACCGTATGTGGTGGCAAGTTTATCCGGCAAGCGCCGCGCGGCAATTGCCTCTGATGACGGATTTTGTTTGGCGCGGATTGGCTATAGTCAAGAAGAAGCGGACATGCTGAGCGTGGCAGCAGCTGACTTTTCAGGCTTTATGCTACGGCAAAAACAGCGTGGTTGGTCAGTTGGGAGCCGTGCTATCTCATTTTTCCAACAAGTGGATTTATTAATTCCTGAAACCAGTTTTGTATTCTTATGGATTGATAACGACGGTTATGCGCTGATTATTGATGGTGAGCCGCTAACCAATAATCGTGCTTTTGTTGAATTAATTTGGGGCATTAAAACGTCAGGTCTTAAGTTTGAGAGTTAGTTTGAAAGCCAGTTTAAAAGTTAGATTACCAACGCTATTTTTTAAGAAATACTCGCGGTTTGACCGCTAGTTTTTGCCACTGCTGCTGAGTCAGATTATACAATACCTGCTCAGCAAGCGGATGATTTGGCTCAAGCGCAGGATGATAAAAGTTATCTTGCGTATTTATCATACCGATACGCTGCATAAGCAGTTGCGAGGGTTTATTGATGACCGCGGTGAATGCAACGACCTCCGTAAGATTTAATTTTTCAAAAGCAAATTTTAAAGCAGCTTGTGCCGCTTCAGTCGCATAGCCCTGTCCCCAATAATTCTTGTGCAACCGCCAAGCCATCTCAACGCAAGGCGCAAAAGCCATGTCAGCATGTGTCTGATTCAAACCCACAAACCCGATATAGGTATCGCAATTTTCTACAACTCCTTTATCTAAATTACCTTTAACACTGACCGCCCAAAATCCCCAGCCGTTATCTTTAATCAGCTGCTGGCATTTATTGGCAATAATGTCACTCACGGTAGCTGATAATAGCTTGGGGAAATATCGCATGACCTCTGGATCAGCATTCATCTCAGCAAAAATAGCCAAGTCACTTGGCTGCCATTGACGCAAATAAAGGCGTTTGGTTTCTAATGTTTGTACGTTCATAGTATTTAATCTTTTAAATAGTAATAAGACTTAAAACATCCACTTTTATTCAAATTATATTCTACACATTAACCTTATAGCTCAAATCTTGTACTTCATCACCCGTCATACCACGAAAGCCCCAGCAATGCGCGGGCTGCTCTTTTATGGTAATTTCGATATCTATCGGTGGTATGCCTATTTTAAGCTCAATCTGTTGGAACAACGCTTTAATTAACGCCTTTTGGGTGGCGACTGTACGACCTTGCATCATGTTAATTTCGATAACAGTATAAGCGGCTGTTCTGCCTTCAGGATAATAAAAATCATCCGTCTCTAACGGAATAAAACGCTGAGCACGCTTATCTTCAGGCAATCCCAATACTGACTCCATACAACTATGAATCACCTCAGATAGCTGGGATTTAATAGGATTCAACATCTCCTTAATACCGTAAATCACAATCATAATAAAACCTCTCATCCATGCAAATTTATCATAATAGCAAACAACGATGATACACTCGCCTATCACAGTTAAAATTTATAAGATGACACATAATGAGCATCTTTTATAAGACTTTTATTGGAGCATAGATATGAGTAAAGATACGCTCATTAAGCTATCGGATGATGTTGAGACAGTTGTTTTAGACCAGCTTAGAGATTATATGACAACAGAATTCGATGTTGATATTGGTAATCTACCCGCTAAATTTTTACTAGATTTTATTATCGAAACCATAGGACCGCATTTATACAACCAAGTGGTTGATGATATGGAGCCGTGGTTATACGATAGATTGACAGGGATATTAGAAGATATGCACAGTTTTAAAAAGGATTGATTATTTAAGCACTAAAAGACAAATCGCTTATAACGCAAAATGCTGCCCTATCAAGGACAGCATTTTTTATGACTATTTATCAATAAAACCGTGCTACTTTTATTTGTCGAAATGAATAACGGTACGAATACTTTTGCCTTCATGCATCAAGTCAAACGCTTCGTTAATGTCCTCTAGCGACATGGTATGCGTGATAAAGTCTTGCAGTGGAATTTCGCCAGCTAAATAACGCTCAACGTAGCCTGGCAGTTCCGTGCGACCTTTGACGCCGCCAAAAGCAGAGCCACGCCAGACGCGACCAGTAACCAGCTGGAATGGACGGGTTGAGATTTCTTTACCCGCGCCTGCAACCCCGATGATGACCGACTCGCCCCAGCCTTTATGACAGCACTCAAGCGCTGAGCGCATAACATCAACATTACCAATACACTCAAACGAGTAATCAACACCGCCATCCGTCATCTCAACGATGACATCTTGAATGGGCTTGTCATAATCTTTTGGATTGATGCAATCAGTTGCGCCCAATTTTCTTGCCAGCTCAAATTTACTTTCGTTAATATCAATGGCAATGATGCGGCTGGCTTTTGCCATCTCAGCACCGATAACCGCTGACAGTCCAATACCGCCCATACCGAAGATAGCAACCGTCGCGCCTTCTTCGACTTTGGCGGTATTCATGACCGCGCCCATACCAGTGGTAACGCCGCAACCTAATAAGCAAACTTCTTCCAATGGCGCTGCTTTATTCACTTTGGCTAATGAAATCTCTGGCAATACGGTATATTCAGAGAAGGTTGAGCAGCCCATATAATGATAAATTGGCTGACCGTCTTTATAGAAACGCGTGGTACCATCAGGCATTAAGCCTTTACCTTGTGTCTCGCGTACTGCTGAGCAGAGATTGGTTTTGCCAGACAGACAAAATTTACATTCGCCACATTCTGCGGTGTATAGCGGAATCACATGGTCGCCCACTTGGACGCTGGTCACGCCCTCGCCGATTTGCTCTACGATACCACCGCCTTCATGACCTAAAATGGTTGGAAACACGCCTTCTGGGTCTTCACCAGATAAGGTAAAAGCGTCCGTATGGCACACACCACTGGCGACAATTTTGACCAACACTTCGCCTTTGCGCGGTAGCATGACGTCCACTTCTTCAATCGTTAGTGGCTGATTGGGACCCCAAGCAATGGCGGCTTTAGATTTGATAAATTTATCTGACATAACAATCCTTATTTTTAAGTAATTTTTAAGTGTTAATATTTTGAGGGTTAGCGTTTTGAGCGTTAAAGTTTTCAGAATTACGGTTTTGCAAATTCAAGTTTTGAGAGTTTGTATATGGGAAGAATAGCCAGCGCATTGATATAGAAAAACGCCTTTATATTAAAACGTTTATATCACAACTTCTTTTGTACCATAACTTCTAAAGTAATGAGACTATTTTATAGTATGTATAGAGTAATGATAATATACTCACTTTGCAAATGACTCTTACACGAGGGTAATAATCATGCAGTGGGAAGGTATTAGCGAATTTGTGTATGTCGCCGAACATGAGAGCTTTACTCAAGCAGCAAAGCAACTAGGTATCTCGACCGCGCAAGTGAGCCGTCAAGTTGGTGCATTAGAAAAACGCCTCAAGGTAAAGCTGCTATATCGAACGACGCGTAAGGTGTCACTTACTGAAGAAGGGCGTATTTTTTATCAACATTGCCGCGCCGTACTGGATGGGCTTGAAATTGCTGAACAAGCGGTAACCAACTTACAATCAAAACCGCAAGGTAAGATTAAGCTGACCGCGCCTGTCACCTATGGCGAGCAGCAATTGTTACCACTGGTCAATGATTTTATGCAGTACTATCCTGATATCGAAGTAAATGCTTTTTTAAGCAATCAAAAGCTGGATTTAATCGATGGTGGCTATGATTTGGCGATTCGTATTGGTAGGCTGCCCGACTCGACCATGATGGCAAAAAAGCTCAGCAGCCGTACCAATTTTGTCTGCGCTGCGCCTGCTTATATTGAACAATATGGCGCGCCGCAAACTCTTACTGATTTAAAACAGCATAACTGTCTGCTTGGTACATTGGATTATTGGCAGTTTCAAGATGCGGGTAAAGAAAAGAAAATACGGGTGACAGGTAGCGTACGCTATAACAGTGGCTATAGCTTAATGGATGCAGCGCTAAAGGGTCTAGGTATTGTCCAGCTGCCTGATTATTATGTACAAAAGCATTTAAACACGGGCGCATTGGTCAGTATGTTAGAGAAATATAGTGAGATTGAGGAAGGTATTTGGGCAATTTATCCTCATAATCGGCAGTTGTCACCAAAAATCAGACTGTTACTTGACCATTTACATACGCATTTATCTTAACTGCTTATTCAGTATTTATTAAGCCCGTAATTGATTAAGGTCAGCCATTATCATAATTCGATTTATCTAATCAGTGGGCTATTTATCGCGCTTGCCCAATCTTTATGGTGACAGCGGGAACACGCTTCGTCAGGCTGGGTGATTGACGCAACTTGACCACAGTACATGCACGCATGGCAGTCGCCTACTTGTACTTGAGTGACCGCTTGATACGATTTAGGGAATAGCGGTAAACCATACTGTACCTTTTCGGGCGCAAATAATAAGACGCTAAGCTCGCCGTCGGTTTCTAATAAGCCGACCCGAACTTGACCTAAATGCTCAATACCTTGCTGGCGCATTTCAGCAAAAAACTCATCATGCGACATTTTCCCTTCTTCAATCTTCTCAAGCACTAATTGCCCATTTTCGACAATATACAGCGACTTACCTTCCAAAAAATCTTCAAACGGTTGATATTTCATCATCAGCCACGTAGATAACCGATATAGCCCAATAACTAGGCTCATAATCAGTACCGCTTGAATCAGTGGTAATTCTTTAGTAAACATCGGGTCACCAGCGATGGAGCCAAGTGATAAAATGATGGTTAACTCAAAAATAGACAATTGGCGTACACCACGTTTGCCAGTAAAGCGCAAAAACATGATAATCATAAAGAACATCACGATGACCCGAATAACGATTTCAGCAGCAAAAGACCATGTGGTGTCATGAATAAAAATACTGCCTAAATCCATCTTATTTTTCCTTATGATTATTGAGCGTTATCGATATTTATGGTTATCTTTTTTTTATTGATAACGCCTATTTCCTTATTCTCTTATCCTATTTTGATATTGCGCGACTGATACTGGCAATCAGGGTCACCATGACCATACCTAACACAATTAGAACGGCTGACATGACATGAGCAGTATCATAATTCAGCGCTTCTACCTGCTCGTAAATGGCAATTGAGATGACTTTAGTTTCACCCGAAATACTACCGCCAATCATTAATACCACACCAAATTCACCAATGGTATGAGCAAAGCTAATGAGACTGCCCAAGATAATACCAACGCGCGCGTGCGGTAGCGCTACGGAGACAAAGCGCCGAAAACTATTGGGTTCTAGCAGATGCGCCACTTCCAGCACGCTTTTGGGAATACGTAAGAACTGCGCATAAACTGGCTGCACATAAAACGGCAAGGAGTAAATGATAGAGCCAATAATCAGCCCTTCAAAGGTAAAAATCAAAGGGCTGATATGATGTGCCGCCAGCCATTGCCCAAAAGCTGAGGTTGGGCTCAGCAGCAATAATAGGTAAAAACCAATAACGGTCGGTGGCAGCACCAACGGCATCGCAATGACGCCTATTAATATAATTTTGATACGAGACAGCACAGCGCGGCGACTGGGTTTTGCTAACCAATATGCAAGTGGCGTGGCAAGTAGTAATAAGCACAAGGTAGTGATACCAGCGAGCTTAATACTGACCCAAAATGGCGTCAACATGTCTGCTATCAATGCTTGAGCCATCATATCAGTCGTCCATTACATCACTGCTCGTACTATCATCATTACTATTATTGTGCATTATCTTACTTCTAAATAGCCTGCTTTGACGAAATACTGTTGTCCGGCAGGAGACAGTAAGTAGCTTGCAAAGTCTGTTGCCACAGCAGAATCACTAATGACCACGCCATCTTGTAAAATCGCTGGATAGCTATCTACTGGTAAAATATAAAACTGCTCAGGCTTGGCTTTAATCGCGGTGACTTGCGACTGGGCAACAAAACCGTAATCGACATTGCCGGTGTGTGCATACTGAAAAGCTTGCCCGATATTTTCCGCTTGTATGATGCGCTGTTGGTTATTGAGGCTATCGTAAATATTTTGGGTTTGTAGATACACTTTAGCAGACGCACCATAAGGCGCAAGCTCCGGACTGGCAATGGTAATCTTACTGTCTTTTTGAGTGGTTAATAGTTCGACCAAACTGGTAGGAGTCAATCCAGACATAGGCTTAGTAGCACTATAAACTGACAGTTGTCCTTGAGTATAAGTAAAAGGCTGAGCATTCGTCGCGGTTGTTGGACGCTCAGCAACCCATTTTTCCGGAAACTCTTGATTGGCAGATAAGAAAATGTCATAAGGCGCACCCGACTGAATCTGGGCATATAGCTTGCCAGAAGACGCATAGCTAACTTCTATATTTTGATTAGGCAAATTATTATCAGTTTTATAGCCTTCGATAATATCTGGCAGTACGTCTGCTAAATTAGCAGCAGCGGCAATGCGTATGGTTTCCGTTTGCCCAGCGTCGTTATTAGCGTCGTTATTAGCAATGCCTTGCTCAGTCGTTGTTCCTTTATCTTGGCTACAAGCCGACAATGCAAAAATAGCGCAGGCAGATAAGGCAGCAGTTAACGTCGGCTTTAATAATGCGCTTACCTGTTGCCTCAAAGTAGTCAGAATACCGCTACTTAATATCATGTTGCTCATAGCCTACCTTGATTATTATTCTTATTAATGACGGATTTTAGTTATATAAAGGTTTAGCCATTATTACTTAACCATTTAGCAGGTTCATTCTCATAATACTCTTGTTTCCAAACCGGAATATCCGCTTTAATGGTATCTAGTAACCAGCGGCAAGCATCAAAAGCAGGATAACGATGCGCAGAGACAACCCCAATCCACACTGCGATATCACCTATCTCTAACGCGCCAATACGGTGAATGGCGACAGCATGGGTAATGTCGAATTTCTGCTTGGCTTCTTCGATGATCTGCCGACCTTGATTAATAGCTAATGCTTCATAGCCATAATAGCTTAAGCGCTCGACACTGGTAGCATTATTATGATTGCGTACTCGCCCCTCGAAGCTTACAAACGCCCCGCAGCTGTCATTATCAAGCATTTCTCTAAGCTTACGTTCATCAATGGCAACATCTAATAAAGCAAAGCCATCGCGCTCAGCAAGCGCATATGCCGCATCAACACTACGATTAATGCGCATTGATTGGCTATGTACGTCGTTCTTAGTATCATCCGTGGTAGCATCTACAGTCATAATATTCGCATTATTTTCCATCGTTAACCACCTGCTACAGGAACAATAAAGACCACGTTATCGCCATCATTGATATCCTCTGTCCATTTAACAAAGTAATCATTTACCGCTACTCGTAATTCTGACTGTGGACGACTAAAATGGTGGCGTGCATTTAGATGTTCGTATAGTTCATTTAAGGACGTTGACTGCGAGATACTGACTTTTTCTTCATGACAATTGGCTTCATCTGCTAAATCTGCAAAATATAAAACCGTAATATCTTTTGTGATGGTCTTTTGTTTATCGTTAACGTTCATGCTTATCTCCTGTCACTGTCTTTTATTATGAAATAACCCTTAATCTAAAGGCGAGTGATAATCAGACTTACCACCTGTTTTGGTTATAAGATAGATATTATCAATAATAATGTCATGCGATAAGGCTTTGGTCATATCATAAATTGTCAAACATGCGATGCTCACTGCCGTTAGCGCTTCCATTTCAACGCCGGTTTTATGCGTCACTTTGACAGTAGCATTCACGATAATCGCCTGTGCATTATCATCGTAATCAAAGGTTAAACCAATTTTATCCAGTGGCAATGGGTGACATAACGGAATCAAATCATGGGTGCGTTTTGCCGCCATAATTCCGGCAATATGCGCAGTCTGAGTGATACTGCCCTTTTTCGTCATGCCATCTGCCGCTTTAATCTGCGCATAAATTGTCGCTGGAAAACGTACCTGACCGGTGGCATGTGCTTCTCTAGTCGTTGCTGTTTTGCCACTCACATCGACCATATTGATATCGCCATTACTATCTAAATGGGATAAAGCAGGCGTTAATTCAGTAGGCATATTCTGGTCAATATTGGCAGTAGCAGTCATTGGCAAATTCTCATTATTGTATTAACAGCATAATCTATAGTTGATATAACGCTGTGCAGACGCGCTTAAATTCGTCAGGCGTATTAAAATTGGTCAAGTGCTGCCATGTTTTTGGAATAGGTGCCGTGTGCATAATAGGTTCAATAAATCGCATCACTCTACGCTCGTTTTGGTCAATATACGCCCGCAATTCTGGCTCAATACTTAATCGATAAAGACCTAATAGCGGGTATAAATGGGCATCGTCTGCCAAACAAATCACGGATTTATCAGCTGCGTGAGCAATAAAAGGCTGCAAATGTCGCCAAAGCTCGCTAGCAGGAATTAAACTATCACAGCTTATTACCAGTAGCCATGACTTGGCTTTTAGCGCAGTAGAATTGGTGGACTTAACCGATCTTAGCGCTAACGTTTGTAATGCCGACTCGATGGCTACTAAAGCACCGCCAGTATCGTGTACCTTAGATGCATTTGTAAAACCATAATCAGCAATATGAAAAATGGGCAACTTAGGATTGCTGGCAAGTAAGTCACCATCAACGATAAAACCGCGACCATTATCGGCAATCATAATCGGCACATTTAACAGCATAGAATGCCGTACATGGTAATCCAGTAAAGTTTCATTTGTTGGTAAAGTCAGTTGAGCTTTAGGGAAGCCCATACGTTTGGACGCGCCACCTGCTAAAATAACTACCCCTGCTAAAATGCTTGAATTATCTTGGCTATTGGGATGGTCAGTCATGGCTTGGGTTAGCACGCATAAAATGTGGTACAAAATTGCACGGACGCGTACGACTATCGAACTGAGCTTTTAATATGTCTTCCCAACCAGTCCGACACGCACCCGTTGAACCCGGTAGGCAGAATATCCCGGTACTGTTCGCCATACCAGCAACCGCGCGCGATTGAATCGTCGACATACCGATATCATCTTTTGAAATCAGACGGAACATTTCGCCAAAGCCATCAATGGATTTATCAAATAACACGCTCACTGCCTCGGGCATACTGTCTCTAATAAAAAAACCTGTGCCACCCGTGGTAATCACGGCATGTACGTTTGGGTCAGCAATCCAACCACTGATCACCGCGCGAATCTGATAAATATCATCGCTAATAATTTTACGGTCTGCTAAATGGTGTCCCGCTGCCGTCAAACTGTCTGCTAAATACTGCCCTGACGTATCTTGATCTAAGGTTCGGCTATCGGACACGCACAGTACGGCAATATTAAGCGGAACAAATGCTGCAATGGGCTTAGACATGGGTTTTCCTTAACGAAAATAAAAGAGTTCAAATTTTTAATAAAAGATAGGACACAAAAGCGACGCTAACCGCCAATGATAGATAGATTGTGCATGATACCGCTATTTTCCTCATGCAAATGATGGTGCTCAGGTTTGATGGGCATAAAACTTCGTAGTGCCGTGACCAGACCATTGACATCATTTTGGCGTAAATAATGGCGAATATCGTAATTACTTTGGTCAAATAAGCACAAATGAACTTTCCCCAAACTACTGACTCGCAAGCGATTACAGTTGTCACAAAAGTGCGCGGCATAGGGAGCAATCATACCAATTCGTCCCAAATAATCCGGATGGCTATATTCCACTGCTGGACCATCAGCATGCCCGCGTGCGTTGCTCTGCCAGCCATGCGCCAATAAATAATCGGTAATGGTATCCGCTTGGGCATGCTGAGCAAAAAACAAATCACTATTATCACTGGTTTGCATAAATTCAATAAAACGATAAATCACCGGACGCGTCTTAACATAACTCATAGCATCTAACAGATTTTGAAATGCCGATTCTGCCATTAACACGCCGTTTATTTTTAGCTTAATATCTGTCGTTTCTAATAATATATCCATATCCGCCAATAGTTGCGGCAACATATCGAAACCGGTCATTTTATAGAAAGTCGCCGCATCAAAGCTGTCCATACTGATATTCAGCTGATTAAGCCCCGCATTTTGCCACGCTGCCAAGTGCTTACCAAGCTTATAGCCGTTACTGGTCATTGCTACTGTTTTAATACCAGCCGTATTTTTAATCGTTTCAATAATATCAACCACATCACAACGAATAGACGGCTCACCACCGGTAATACGCACCTTTTCAGTACCGACTTGGGCAAAACCACGTATCAAAGTGGCAATTTCAGCCACGCTTAATTCGTCATCAGGACGCTTGCCTTGATAACCATTTGGCAAACAATACTCACAGCGGAAATTGCAAAAATCCGTAATTGATAAGCGCAGATACGTGAGCTGACGTGAAAAACCATCCACTAATGGCTGATGCTGACCAACCATCTTGGCAGCACTGTCTGCCTTAATAGCACCGTTAAGTTCGATCGCGTCAGTAGCTTTATTAGCGTGATGGGTCATAGCAGATTACCATTTATAAAAGCCATTTAATAAAAGCGGTTCAATATAACTTTGAGTGCTCACTTTTAATTATAACAACTTTACCATGACGCACACGCGCTATCGTTTCTGGTCACCATAATGCAACATCGTTATCCTACTATTAACGCCTAATTGCTATTTATAAAAGCATGCTGTCACTCTTGGCTGTGATTGTTACTTTTAGCTATGGTTGTTAGTAACTATGACCAAGGAAATGGCTGTACCATGATTTTCTCGCCAGCTGACACATTACCTGCATCCTGCGCGAGCACTATCAAGCAATTGGCTTGGCTAAGCTGTTTGATGCGATGCGATTGCTGCTTAGATAAACTAGTCACGGTAAACAAGCCATTAGCATTTTGCACTAATATACCGCGCTGAAAGTCTTTGCGCCCGGCAGCCTTTTTGATATCGGCACTTAGCGTTGCCTGTACGGTGAGCATCATGGGCATGTCATTTTTGTTTACGCCTGCAAGCTGCCACAACGCCGGAATGACCAGTTGCAAGGCACCCACTACCGTCGATAAAGGATTGCCCGGTAAGCCAAAGTACAATATTGGTTTATCAATACCTTTATTTAATTCTCCAAAAACAAACGGTTTACCTGGTTTCATCGCCACTTTATAATGGTTGATTTGCCCTAATTGCTCAATAACGGTGGTCAAAAAATCATAATCGCCCACCGAAACGCCGGCGGTAGAAATCAGCACATCGCAGTCATGCATAGCGTCAGTCACAGCGGCAATCGTCGCATCTAAATTGTCCGGAATAATGCCGTAATTACGAATAACAATCGGCAAGTCTTTTAACATACTGTTAAGCGTGGGCGTATTCGAGTTATAAATCTGCGCCAAACTGGTCAACGGCTCACCTAAAGCCACCAACTCATCACCCGTCGCCAAAATACCAACCGTAAGAGGCTGATAAACATCAACATTAGCAACCCCTAAATTAGCAAGCAAGCTGATATCAGCCGGATTCAAGCGTTTGCCTGCGCTTAAAACCACCTCGTTCTGCTCAATCTCCTCGCCTTGTTTGCGAATATGCGTATCAATGGTTGCTACTTCCGTTAAAGTTATAGCGTAGGGCTTGGACTTAACCAACGTCTCTTTTATCGCTAAAAAGTCGGTATTTTCTTGCATGATGACTGTATCACAAGCATTCGGAACAACCGCGCCAGTAAAAATACGCACCCCTTGCCCTGCTTGCAAACTGCCAGCAAAAGGTGTGCCCGCTTGTGATTCACCAATTATTTCAATCGTAGCGCCTTTATTTAAAGTACTGCCCGCTGCTAACGCATACCCATCCATCGCCGATAGATTGTTTCTCGGTACTGCAAATGGCGAGATGATATCTTGCGCTAAAATACGCTGCTGACTGTCTAACAGCGCAAGCGTTTGCACCGCTCTATCAGCAACCGGAAAATCAACTTTATTATAATGCTGAATACGTTCTGCCACCGCGTGCTGCAATTGTTCAAGAGAAATCATAAAGGCGTACTCTTTGTTGTGATTAAGGGAAAGTCAATCAGATAGTGACAGCTAACCTTTATAGTGAAAGTAACAACAGTATCTGCCACATCAACTATTAACATCATATGCGATTAGCTGTTGATAGGTTATAGCATGACAGCTTAAAAAGCTGCAGCCATCATCTCATTATGGTACTGTTGAATAGTATGGTTAAATAATCACTAAGAATAACTAAGAACGCTATCAACCGAGGAGCGATCATGAGCCAGACAATTATCCCAAGCCATTGGAAAATAAAACGTTCTACGCATTTTTTTACCAAAGATAAAGTACCTAATGCCCTATTAACGCATCACAATACAGCAGCTGGTGTCTACGGACAAATCTGTGTTATGCAAGGTACGGTTACCTTTTACGGATTTGCTGACGAAGCGGCTACTGAGCCTGAAAAAACCATCGTTATTAACGCAGGACAATTTGCCGTCAGCCCACCAGAGTATTGGCATCGAGTTGAACTCAGTGACGATGCGCAGTTTAATATTAATTTCTGGACTGAAGGCGAGTCTGGTAATAAATCGCTGTTTAATGCGTCTACTATTCACACTAAGCCGATTGAAAAACTATTCGATAATCCAGCCGATTAACTATTACTACTCACTATATAATAGCTTTATAGGCGCTAATTCTAATGAATAAGCGCCTTATTTTTATTTGTCATTATGACCATACTTTACTCTGCTGTCATTTCAACCAGTAATTCATGCATTCCGTTCTTCAGCACATTGTCCTCAATTTTACTGACACTGATTTTTGCATTTTGTAGATTTTCGATGGCAGTATTTCTTTGACCCAATCTAATTTGTAATACCGCTATTGGAAACGCAAGCAATCACATAAAAATTCTTGAGTGCATCGCGATTGTATTAGTGAGCGCTTTTTCGTAGATAATCAGCACATAGCAAAACCTCAGCATAGAACACCTCACCAACCATGCTAAGACAAAACACATGTCTTGACAAGCATCAGCAGAATGGCGATACTCTGCTCGAATGACGTCAGCCAATATTATTATTTAACGCCTTATAATTACAGGAATTTCAGCAGCAACTAATTTATGAGGTCTTGTGAATAGGTTGAATCTGGCTCATTATTTCAGACAATAAACCAAACAAAAAATCATTACTTATAAAGGAAGTTATTATGCAAGGGAAGTTAACCGATTTTGATAAAGAGATGATTCAAAAATCTATCGAGCTGGCTGTTACGAACGTTGAAAAAGGTGGCGAACCATTTGGCGCAGTCTTGACCCAAAATGAAAAAATTATCACCGAAGCCGTCAACGAAGCTTATATCCATAACGACCCGACTGCGCACGCTGAAATGCAGGCCATACGCCAAGCAGGTGAGACCTTAAGTAAGCCAAACGACGCCACAATTACCATGTACGCCAGCGGCAAACCATGCGGTATGTGTATGGCTGCCATGTTACAGGTAAAAATAGACCGTATCGTCTTCGCCGCCGATGACGAATTAGGTGACGCTTATGGTTGGGGTACTGCACCACTATACGAAAAACTCAAACAAGACTTTGGGCAACAAGGCGCAGAAGTTATTAATTACCCGCATCCGAACAGTAAAGATGCCTTTGACGCCTATGCAAAAAAACATGACGCGGTATAAATTAATATCATAAGATAGGGTCTAATTGAAAGCGCTACCTCTTTATTGTCAGAACAAAAAACCCTTATTGACAGTCATAAGGGTTTTTTATTGATGTTAATTAACAACCGACTGAGCTTTCGACCCAGCTTTAATAGATAACGTCATGCACACGCCTCTGCAGTCAAATGTGTTTTTCTGCCATTCTAATGGCTAATTGTAGTAAGTCGTCTGCGGCTTTATCGGTTAACGGGGTCATTCTCGTTGCGGCATCTTGTTTTAATACTGTTTTTATCTTCTCTTGATCTGCTACTACTAATGGGTTATTTGCCTGTTTGATATAATCTTGCATCAGCTCTTGCAGCACGACTGCCATGCTATGACCTTGCTGTTCGACCACACGCTTAAACTCATCTGCTAATGCTGGCTCGCAGGGAATGTGAATAGATGTCAGTTGTAAGGGCTGCATTATTATTTGACCTTCACGTTAATAACTCTCAAATTTTATGGCAGTTATTGTGTTTATAGCCATGGTACTTAACAGTTAATTGATTAGAAAAAAGCAATTAGAGTAACACTGAGACAATCATGATGACGTTGCTTGTTACTGTTTAAAACATGACTGCTCAGCGCATAAGTAATAGAATATTTGCTCTCTAGTCACTCTACTGTATCAGGTGCCACTTATTTTGCAACTGCTTAGCGCAACTACAATTAAAAGAGTTGAATAGGTACACTATAATCATTTGAGATGAATAATCTATAAGTTACACATAAGTGTTTGGCATGCTACCCCAATCTTAATGTTGTCAATATCCTTAGTTAATATAATATTGTCACCTGCGCTTATTTTTACAGGCTGGCTTATTGCAAATATCCTTTTACAGGGATAATGTGAGGCGGAATCTCAACTTCTCCTAGAGCTTCTAAAAGGTTAATTTCAATCGTGCGCGATATTGTGGTCAGTGGCAAGTGATTAGCGGCTATCCCAAAAGGATCGGTTATCTCTTCACTGAGCGCATCGAGACCGAAAAAAGTATAAGCAATAACGCCACAGATTAAAGGCGTCACCCAGCCTAAAGAAGTTGCTAAGCCAAAAGGCAACATAAAACAATACAGGTAAGTCGTACGATGCACCAATAAAATATACGCAAATGGCAGGGGCGTACCATGAATGCGCTCACAAGCCGCCAAAACGATGGTCATTGAGGTCAAACGTTCATCCATATTTTGTATCATCAAATCTGAGGTTAACTGCTGACGCCGACAGTAACTGAGCTGCTTGCCCATTAGCCGCAGCAAATACTCAGGTAAGTTTCCCGCTTGCCGCATACTGTCATGATACTCAACATCCACAAAGCGATCGATATCTTCCCATGGCGACGTACTCCGAAGCCTATGGCGTAGGGCATGCGTAAAAGCAATATTGAGTCGAATGATACGCTGCTGAGTCTGTCGCCCGTTCTCGGTTTCCTCCTCTACAAATGACAGTACTTGACGCGTTAAGCTCCGCGAATCAAATACCAACTGACCCCATAAACATCGAGCTTCCCACCAGCGCTGATAGCTGGCATTGTTACGAAAGCCTAAAAACAGCGATAACGCTATGCCCAGCAAAGTAAATGGCGCGGTACTATAAGAGCTAAAGTAGCTGGGAATCCAATGTTGAACCGCTGATATCAAAGTACTAAGTAGGGTAATAAATAAAACTTGGGGATAAATGTGAGGGATTACAGAGCCGCGCAGAGTAAAAAGTATTTTGAATGCATTCGGTGTCTGCCGGATTATCATGAGAGCTTCCTAGCGTTAATAGCATTGATTCGATGAGCGTGGTGCTAGCTAAAGTAAAGGGAAGCAGTATGCAAATAAAGCATTTAAAAAAGTGATGTTAAAAGCTGAACAACAACCGCTTTCAGACTGAATACTTTTAAATCTAACCGCTTTTAGTGAGACAATATATCATTAACCGCTATTAAAATGAATATGAGTAGGCATAAATGAAGGGTAAAAAAAGCCAATCATTAAATTGGCGTTTTTTTAAGCAAAGAATCGTACCTATACGACCTAACTAAACCGTTTTTACGTTATTGATTAATAATCATAAAAGGAACAATACAATGTCACAAGCCCCGCCAACTTTAAAATATGATGATAAACCCATAACCTCTATGACAAAATCACAAAGCGCTATCTTAAAAAACCTTACCATTATGGGCTATTTAGAAGGCACCTCATTTTTATTATTACTTGGTGTTGCCATGCCGTTAAAGTATTTAATGGGCATTCCGGAAGGTGTGAAATATATCGGTATGGCTCACGGCATATTATTTATCACCTATATCGTCATACTTATGGGTGCAACCATAAAAATCAAAATGCCGATTTGGGCGATACCAGCAGGGGTACTCGGCTCGCTCCTCCCCTTTGGTCCTTTTATATTCGATCATGTGTTAAAAAAACGCTTAAGCAAACGAGCAACGTCACACGAGTAGATGCACAGCAGATGAAAACGCTGCATCACTGTCAATAGCATCACTATCAATGTCTTTGCTCTAAACTTTCTAAAAATATAACCAAGCCTTTAAACCTTTTATTACTCAATTTTGTAGGCTGATGCTAATACCTCTCTGACCCCTGCTGTCAAATCCGTACAGTTAAACTTGGGAGATTTTAATTACGCAGCCTGACGATAAAAGTCAAACCACATCTGTCTTGGCTTTTATAGCCCAAATCCTTTTGAATCCTAGTCTGATTATAATTCAATTCAATATATCCAATGATGTCGCTGATGGCTACAAATCTTGTTTTATAGTCTTGGTGATACACTAGCTTGTTCTCTAATATGCCCCAGAAGCTTTCTATCGGAGCGTTATCAAAGCAGTTGCCACATGCATATTGAGCCTTTAAACTGATGCTGCTTGATGATCTTGTGATAAGCGTGGCTACAGTACTGACTGCCTCTATCAGAATGCACAATCAGCTGTTGGTTGGGTCGTTTATTCTTGATTGCCATATTGAGTGCACGGCATACTAAGTCTGCTGTCATGCGCTCACTTATGGCGTAGCCTACCAACTCTTTGGTGGATAAATCTTTAACGCCTGCGAAGTATAGCCAACCTTCATTTGTCCATATATAAGTAATATCACTGACCCAAGATTCATTAAGACTCTTAGCATCGAATTGCTGATTTAATATGTTTGGATAGACAAGCTTGTTGTGGTTGGAGTCCGTGGTGATTTTAAAGCGTTTGTGACGACGGCATTTGATGCCATGTTCTTCTTTAATGCTTCTGACCATATATAGGCTAATATCGTACTCTTGCTCTATCAGCTTTGCGTGCAGTCGATTAGCACCATAGCGCTCACGAGTTTCACTGTGAGCGGCTCTAAACAGTAGCTCAGACTGGTTACGATGTATCTGTTGCTCACTAATATCGTGATTTATCCAGTCGTAATAGCTTGATGGCTTATCCTTTAGCACGCGGCACATAGTGGTGATGCTAAAGAAGTGCTGGTTGGCTTCTATAAAGGTGTACCTGACTAACTGTGCTTTACAAAGTACGCTGTGGCTTTTTTTAGGATCTCTCGTTCCTCTTCAGCTACTTTAAGCTGTCGTTTGAGGCGCTTGTTCTCTTCCATCACTGCTATGACTTCAGGATCATACTGCTCAGTTCCTATAAGTTTGCCTTGATTAGCTTTATTCTGCCAATTGGATAAGGTCTGCATGGCGATACCAAGCTGCTTTGCGGTCGCTGAGATATTGCCATTATTGTCCGCTATCTTCTTAACGGCTTCGGCTTTAAATTCTGTACTATAGCTTCTTGTTTTCTTGACCATAATAAACTCCGATTAATACGCTTAGTTTACCAAGTTTACCTTTACGGTTTCTTCGGCATAGCTCAAAAGACGTTGGTGTCAATTGTTCCACCACCGGCAGCAAGGTTAATGGAAACTATTCTTGGATTTTTAGTATTGAAGCCATCAAATAGGGCTGATTGATCAGCAGCTAATTCTAAGATGCCATTATTAAAATTAATATGTGATGAAAAACTATTAGAAGAGCCTTTTCTTATAATATTCTTAACTTTAATATGTCCGTTATCATTAAGGTTTAAAGCGCTAAAACTATCAGGATCAACAGTGATGTTATCAGCGATTAATTTTGATCCAGCACTAGTAACGCTCACTCGATTACCCTTACCTTAAAGAATCATATTGCCTGTTTCGATTACACCCTCGTCTTCAATGGAAGCTCTTTATAGTGGTCAACTAATTTAGGACACCTGATAAGAGGTTTTGATTAAAGTGATGTTTTTCTTTATCTGCTGGTGACAAATAATCGTTAAAACGGTGCGGTCTTACGATCTGATAATATCGCCAGATATAATCAACAATGGCACTTTTAGCCTCAGCAATATTCTCATAACCACCTTTTGGCATCCATTCTGTTTTAAAGATTCCGAAGAAGCGCTCAGTTAACGCGTTGTCTTAACAGTTACCTGTTCGGCTCATAATTTGCGTAATGACCTCACAACTGGCCACGGATTCAGCAAACCTTGCACTGCAGTAATCGGTTCCCTGATCAGAGTGAAACAGCACTCCAATTGGCTGTAAGCGCGTCTGATATGCCATCTGCACCATAATTTTACCTACCATATAACGGTTTAGCTTGATGTTGTGTTCATTCATTAGTATGGCTGCAATGCTGAGCGCTTTGAGTCGTTAAATATTTGGTGTATTAAGGCTTTGTGTTTGACGGCTTCAAGGCTGATGGGCTTGGGCTGCATGTCATAGTAGTAACTGCTTTTCATCACGCCAAATAGCTTGCACAAAAAGCTTTTACTCATCTGTTTGTCTTGCTCTGCCAAATTTCTTATCAACGATAGCCGTTCAGGCTGTACAATGCCAGCAGAGCAGAAGCCTTTTTTAGTATGTCGCGCGCTCCATAGTCAGTCGCCTAACCTGTTTACGCAGCTCTTGAAGCTTGCGCTGTTCATCCGTTAAGGCATTGCCGACTTTAGGTGCTTGGTCAGTCATTTCTTGACGGTACTGACTCAGCCATTTCTGTAAGGTGGATTTACCAATACCCAGCGAAATTGCCACATCGGGTATTTTGCGCTTGTGATCAGTGACTAAGCTTATGGCTTCTAATTTGAATTCTCGGGTGTATTGGTTGCGTTTGGTGGTCATACTGTTTTTCTCTTTGGGTTAGTACAACCTCTTAGCAGCTGTCCAAGTTTATTATGCCATTACAGACATCACTTATATATGGACAAATGAAGGTTGGCTATACTTCGCAGGCGTTAAAGATTTATCCACCAAAGAGTTGGTAGGCTACGCCATAAGTGAGCGCATGACAGCAGACTTAGTATGCCGTGCACTCAATATGGCAATCAAGAATAAACGACCCAACCAACAGCTGATTGTGCATTCTGATAGAGGCAGTCATTACTGTAGCCACGCATACCACAAGATCATCAAGCATCATCAGTTGAAAGGCTCAATGAGTGCTAAAGGCAACTGCTTTGATAACGCTCCGATAGAAAGCTTCTGGGGCATATTAGAGAACAAGCTAGTGTATCACCAAGACTATAAAACAAGATTTGCAGCCATCAGCGACATCATTGGATATATTGAATTGAATTATAATCAGACTAGGATTCAAAAGGATTTGGGCTATAAAAGCCAAGACAGATGTGGTTTGACTTTTATCGTCAGGCTGCGTAATTAAAATCTCCCAAGTTTAACTGTACGGATTTGACAGCAGGGGTCAGATACCTATACGCTTTAAAGCAGTGTGCATGCCAGTCTTACTACAGTTGAAGCGCCTAGCTAGCTCGTACAGATAGTCGTCTGGATGTTGTTTAACGTCTTTTAATAAGGCTTCACTTGATATTTTAGTCGGTGCTTTATCCCGAATTTTTTTGATATAGTCAGTTTAATATAAAATCGATACAGCCCATATCATAAAATAGCTTAGGCAGATTATTCTCCATCCATCCTTGGCGTAGAAATTTAGCTTGTGCCCACTTTTTCTCGATAGGATTTAGGTCAGGGTTGTAGGGTGGTAAGAATAAAAGGCGATGGCCGTGTCTATTAAGCAGCTTTTGCACGTGTTTATGAAAGCTTGCGTTATCCATTACGATTAAGCATTTGGTTTTTAGGCTCGGTATTAGCGTGTACTTGCACCAGTTATAGAATACCTCTCAATTGATGTTTTTCTCGAAGTCATCAAGTGCAAATACTACTCTTTCGTACAGAGCACCAATGACGTTGGTACGTTTTTTACCTTGCCAGTTGTAGCGATCAATACAAGGTTTGCCTATCGGTGCATAGCTATAAGGCCTGATGGTCTCATGCTCAAAGCCACTTTCATCCATATAAACAATGGGATAGCCTTGAATCACATAATCACTCAAATAATTGAGATACTTAGCTCTTTTTATCGGACAGGCCTTTGGATGTTCTAGTGTCTTTTTTTTGACTAATGTTCAATCGTTTTAAGGCATGATGAATGCCGGTTTTACTACAGCCAAGACGATTTGCGCGCTCATACTGATAGTCATCAGGACAAGCTTTAACATCATGAATCAGAGCGCCATCAGGTATTTTAGTCGGGGCTTTATATCGCCCTTTCTTAGCCTCTAAAATCTGTCTCCAGCTATGTATAGTACTCGTGCTGAGCTCGTAAAAAGCAGCAGCTTCTCTAACAGCCAGACCATTATCGATGCTAGACAGCACTTGTTTACGATAGTCGATTGAATAAGTCATGGTTTATCGGAATAGTTAATTAGTTTTTATGTATTGTATCGGTTTTATCTGAACTCTACTATACCTGGGTTTTTTAGCCAGCGATGTAATGTAGTTTTGCTAACATTATAGAAAGTACAAGCCTCACGGATACTCATGCCTCGTTCTTCGATATTTTTAATCATTTGAGCACGAAAGTCTGCTGAATAAGTCATAATTTTTTTACTTTCCGCTTGTTTTAAAACTACTGTACCAATTTTATAAAATCTCTACTATATGGAAATAAGACTTAGTCTTTTAAAAAAAATTTCATGAAATCTTCATTTTCATCTGACTTTATCTTTCTTGCAAAAAGACAGCAACTGTCTTCCATGTTAGCTTTATCTTCTTCTCCTAATACTTTTGGATATTCAGGTCCTGACTCCCAATCTATATATCTTAAAGAAGGTACTGGATAGTCAATATGATTAAATATTTTAAGTTTAGGATTATTTTTAACTATAGTATGAAAAAAAACCTCATCTCCACAAAAGGAAGTTTGAAATAATTCTAAAAACCAATGATTATTATTTTTATAATCTAATATGTATTTTATAGTATCTGACTTTAAACCAATCCAGTTTGATCCTTTATACAGAGGAGGTAGAATATCGCGATTTTCTTTAAAATTTTCACTTTTATAAAAAATATCTCGTGTCAGTCTAAATAATCTCCTCTTTACCTTGGATAATGGCTTATTATCTCTTTGAAAAAATACATCAGGGTAAACATATTTAATTCTCTCTTCAATATCCTGATATGTTGCTTTTGGGTCAAAATCTATGAAATTATAATCAGAAAATTTATTTAATAAATGTTGTAATTCTGAGTTATTTTTTAATGGTATGTCGTCTCCTGATAAAAGAAAAAAGAAGTCATATTGGAAACCTAAAGAGAAATCCATTAATTCAAGCGTGGATTCAATCTGTGATTTAGAGCCCCATGCTACCTCAACCCTATTAGGAATAAGATATACATTTGATTTTTTCAATACTAAAAATTTTTCAAGTTCTGATTTCTTATCGACATGAATTAAAATAGTGTTTTCATCGAAAGATGAAAGATAGTTCACCGTATGTATTAAAGGGTTAGTTATTTTGTGACATGTAATTGCATATACTACATTCATAAAGAGACACTCATAGACAGGATGTTTTATTTTTAATAAATATACACTAAAAATGATTTATCACTAATGAGTGTTAAATATTCATAGCAGTATAGTATAGTATAATTGAGAGAGTTTGAAACTTGGGTAGTAAGTTATAGTCAGTTCACAATAAAAGAAATACAGCCCATATCATGAAACAGTTTAGGTTGATTGTTCTTCATCCAGCCTTGGCGTAAGAAGTTCGCTTATGCCCATTTCTTCTTTCACTCGAGCAAAGCAGTGCTTTGCTCTACCCTCACTCAGGATTAAGATCAGGACTGTAGGGTGGTAGCCATAAAATACGATGGCCATGCCTATTGAGTAGTTTTTAAATACGCTTATTTTTATGAAATCTAGCATTATCTATAACGATCACGCATTTTGTTTTAAGATTTAGAATTAACGTGTATTTGCACCAGTCATAAAATATGTGGCTGTTGATATTCTGTTCAAAGTAATCAAAGGCAAACAGCATCTTTTCATACAGAGCACCGATGACGTTAGTACGTTTTTTTACCTGCCAGTTGTAGCGATCAATACAAGGGGTTCCAATCGGTGCATGGCCATAAGGAAAAACAGTTACAGCCTCAAAGCCACTTTCATCCATATACACTATGGGATAACTTTGCTGTGTAAAGCTATCAAGCTTACTCTGATATATTGCCCTTTTTATTGGACACGCCTTTGGATGTTCCAAGGTCTTTTTTTTGACTGATACCTAGATGCTTTAAAGCAGTGTACATGCCGGTCTTACTATAGTTGAAGCGCCTAGCTAGCTCGTACAGATAGTCGTCTGGATGTTGTTTAACGTCTTTTAATAAGGCTTCACTTGATATTTTAGTCGGTGCTTTATTTCTTGTTTTTTGAGGAACTAAGCTATGAATAGAGCTTGTACTAAGCTGATAAAAGTTAGCGGCTTCTCGAATGTTCATGCCGTCTTTAATGCTAAGCAGTGCTTGTTTGCGAAAGTCGATTAAATAGATCATCGTTTATTTCATTAAATACGGTTGTTAATAGGATTGTATCGATTTTATCTAAGATTGACTATATAAACGGTAGTGGCATCATTAACTTGGACAGTTGCTAAGGTCGTTTAGAACCTCGACCTTTTGCAGGGCGCCTGCCATTCGTAGCAGGTTTGCCCTTGCCTCCAGATTTCTTGCCATCACCAAAAGGACGCCTATTCTTACCGTTAGAACCCGCTGGTTTACTAGCGCCATCTTTAGAGTGTTTAGCGTTGCCTTTTGCGGCGCCGTTTGAGTTTGCAGCCGCTTTTGATGCGGTATTGTTATTGTTATTGGAGCGAGGTTTTTTTCGTAGCACATTACTAGATTTCTTGCCCGAATTGCTGTCTTGTGAAGAAGATTCTTCTATAGACTTAAGTAAAACGGACAATTCTTTTTCGGTTAAATCGCGCCAATCGCCAACGGGAGTTCCCTTTAGGCTGATATTCATAATCCGCGTCCGCTCAAGCTTCACGACGTCATAACCAAAATGCTCACACATACGACGAATTTGACGGTTTAAACCTTGTACGAGTGTGATATTAAATACGGTAGGCGCCACTTTAGTAACCGGACACTTTTTCGTCATTTTCCCTAGGATTGGTACGCCACCCGCTAAACCCTCAATAAAACTATCTGTTATCGGCTTATTCACCGTTACCAAATATTCTTTTTCATGGTTATTACCAGCCCGCAATACCTTATTGACGAGATCACCATTACTGGTCAAAAATATTAAACCCTGAGAGTCTTTATCCAAACGACCAATCGGAAAAATGCGTGTGCTATGCCTCACAAAATCAACGATGTTATCTTTCTCTGAAGCTTCCGTGGTGCTAACAATACCGACTGGTTTATTCAACACAATAAAAACAAAGTCATCGGCTTCTCTTGGCTCAATGAGTTGCCCGTTCACTTTTACCGTATCTCCAGCGACCACTTGTACGCCTACCGTAGCACGCTTGCCATTGACATAGACATTGCCTTGTTCAATAAAGCGGTCAGCGTCTCTACGAGAGCAAATACCGCTTTCACTGATGTATTTATTTAAACGAGTTGAAGAAGTGTTAAACATAAAGTGCCGTTTTTACCTAATAAAAAGCTTTCCTTGCTAAGACAAAGCCTAAATTGAATGGATTATGAACAACGAGATGGCTCACATTATATAGGAGATTCAGTGCCCATTTCAGCACAGATAAGTAAAAACCTAGAAAGGTCGTACAAATTAGCAGGGCGTCGAAAGAGAGATACTATTTGTACTAACGAATTTATCGGACATGTATTCTTCTCTTATTGATACACAATCGGTGTACGTAAATATGCTCGAACATCCGGCTATCACTGATAATCCAGCTTCCAGAGCAAAACAAACAGCTCAGTAAAAGCCTTCTGTGTAAGCTATTTGGCGTAATGAAAAGCAGCTATTATTATGGAAGCACCCCAAGCCAATTAGCCTTGAAACTGTCAAAATCAAAGCATTAGTCCGCCAAATATTTAACGACTCAAAGCGCGCAGCAGGGGCTCGCAGCATTGTTGCCATACTAATGAATGAACATAATATAAAGCTCACTCGCTATATGGCGGGGAAGCTCATGGCGCAGATGGGGCTAAAAGCTGATAAAAAAAGCGCTCCAGATGGCATATCAGACGCGCTTACAGCTAATTGGGGGGCTGTTTCACTCTGATTAAGGAACCCATTATACCAGCAAGACATTCGCTGAAACCGTGGCAAGTTGTGAGGGCATGACGCAAAGTATGAGCCGAAAGGTTAACCTCTACCATGTCATTAAGCAAAATTTGAAACATAACACTCGTTTATATTCATGAGGACCCAAATTAGACAAAGTAGTAATGCTCAGATAAAAAACTACTGCTACTAGTCAGTCGTGTGCAAATATTGCAAGGTTGCTGACTGAGTTAGTTATCTACATTAGGATTTGATTCAAATATAGAAGCACAACCGTATTCGGTCATTTTAGAGATTATGAGAACCATTACGGTTGAAGGTAAGTGCTTAAATAACGAACAAGTCCACACTTTAATGGCACGATATAGGCATAAAAACTATTAGTGTTCCCTCTCCTATCACTGACGCTAACCTATAGTATTGCACATGTATTTTTCACCAAAAAAAATAATTATAGTATGGTAGAGAGCAGATAATAAATATAAAGCTACTATACATTTATCATTTTTACAGAAGATTGAACCGCCCCGGTATTGTCGGAGGCTCAACTTTCTGAGAGAATACGACAATGAAAACACGAAACTATACCCCCGA